>CALCSG010000247.1 GCA_937894085.1 uncultured Gammaproteobacteria bacterium
ATCGTTCGCTAGATCTGGAATTAACTGCGTTGCACTTCAGAGTTGAATCCGCCACGTTAATTAATGGAAGAGTACTTTTTAATCCAATTAGAAACCTTACAAACAGAGCTACATTAATAGAAAAGGGTAAATACAACCATTCATTAAACTTAAAGGAGAACCATAGACAGATAGAGTTTTCAACACTTGGCAAAGCTTTCGATAATATGACCGAATCCCTAATTAGTAATGAAATGACTATGAGGGAAAAAATAGATAACGCTCTCAAAAAACAGGGGCAAGCCGTTCAAGCTAAAGCAGAATTTTTGACCAATATTAGCCACGACCTTCGAACACCAATTCACAGTATCCAGGTGACTACAGACCTTATCAAAAATACCGGTGAATTGAGCAATGAACAAAAAGAGTATCTGAGTATATTAAATTCATCAACTGAGTTGCTGACTGGAGTCATTAACAATGTACTCGATGCTGCGAAAATTGATTCTGGTAATTTAACTATCAATGAAATCGAATTCAATCTATACGAGTTAATACTCAGGATTAGGTCTGCATTATTAGCCAGAACACTTTCCGACTCTGTGAAACTTCATATATCTATAATGCCAGGAACACCCGAGCAATTAATTGGCGACCCTATAAGAATTAGCCAGGTATTATTAAATATTTTGAGTAATTCATTTAAATTTACAGAACATGGATTTGTATCTTTATCGGTCGAAGCCCTAAAGAATGTTTCTAGTAAAACAATAATTCGATTCGAGATAAAGGATACTGGCCATGGGATGGAGAATGATGAGATCGAGAAAATATTTAAGCGATATTTCACCAACAACAAAGAGAAATCAAACTTGTCTGGTACAGGGTTAGGCCTATCTATAAGTCATGAGCTTGTTAAGATGATGGGCGGACATATATTTGCAGAAAGCGACTATGGTCAAGGCTCTACATTTTTTATCGACACCCCACTAAAGAATGTATCTCCTAACAAAGTACCGGTTACTAAAGCTCCAATACACAGGTTAATAATACTAGGGGAAAAAGATATTTTAGATAATGATATATCCAGTAATCAAGCTATTCGTAAAACATATGTAAGTTCACCTGATGAACTGCTATCGTCTTTATCCACAATAGAATTAAATACAAATAAAACCCTTCTGCTAATCATAGAAGGAAATAAAATTGATCCGGGTAAATTAGAAAGTAGCCTCTTCGATTTTAAAGATATTGGCCTACCAATCATCGTTAAATTTAACCGACTTGAAGAAACAGCTAAAACGTATTGGCAAAAAGACCTGTTCGATGGAATGACTGAAAGTAAAGTGGCTCTACAGCTCTTGGAGCACACTCTACATGTATATAACTTATTCAATACAAGTTTGGTAGTTACCAATTCAAATGCCATACCACTAACAGACAAAAATTTATTGAAAAAGAAAATACTCCTGGCAGAAGATAACTGGGTAAATGCTCAATTGATGGAAAAATTACTGGTCAATGCTGGGCATACTGTAGAGACCGTTAATACCGGGAAAAAAGCACTACAGCATGCACTAATAAAAATTTATGATGTACTGATATTAGACCAACAAATGCCCGGCTATTACGGAACAGAAGTCGTCGAATTAATTAGAAAAAGTGCGTCTAATTATCCTGCAAAAATAATTATTCTATCCGCAGATATAAACCTAAAAACTGATATTAAAGTTAAAGTTGATAAAGTCATTGCTAAGCCAGTGAGTAAAAGTGAAATTCTGAATGATATCCAGGAGCTTTTTGAAGAAGTAAATATAATCGATGAAATTTTTCTAGCGAGACTTATCGATGATGTAAATGATAATAATTTTATTTTAAACACCATATCAGAATTTAAAATGGAATGTTTAACCACTATACAAAAAGTCGTTGAAAAAATTAGTCACAATGATATGAAAGCAGCCGTAAAAAGACTTCACAACAATAAGGGCAGTGCTTTGAATTTAGGCGCTGCAAAGTACAGTAGGGAATTACAAAGACTAATTGATCTAATTTCCAATGATAAAGTACATCCAGGTGACAATTTACATATTATTCAATCACAACTTAACGAAATACTGGATATCACATTATCAAAAATATCTATATTTTTTAAAGCACGAGCGTAACAAAATGGAAGAGCAGTTTTCGAAAAAAAGAAATCATTCAATTAATGACCCTTTATATGATGAATGGCAACAATATCGAACTCATATTATGGAAACGAATGAGTATCCCGTCTCTTTTTCAGAATGGAAAATTAACTTATTTAATGGCGGAATATTTCTCTACTATTTAGACTGTGACAGAATAAATAAAGGTGAAGTGCAAAGGCAAGGCGCTTATTGGTACGAACTTGATAAGTCTAAGAATATATTGCGTCACGGGGGGCCTTTTGAAACATTACTGGATGCAGCCTCTGATGTCGGAAAATCTGACTATTACCTCCCTGTGTGTCAACCTGCTCCCATACAGTCCTCGTTTGGGATAACATATATTT
>CALCSG010000248.1 GCA_937894085.1 uncultured Gammaproteobacteria bacterium
GTAAGTCGTAAGTCGTAAGTCGTAAGTCGTAAGTCGTAAGTCGTAAGTCGTAAGTTCAAAGCAGGTATAAGCCCGTGGTGAGGATAGGGTCTGTAGGGCTCCAGCTATTAAATTGGCGATTATTCACTCCACCGACTTTGTCATAATGCGGGATTGCCTGTCTATATTATAGTTTTTCTGCTTATTTAGCGGCAAAAAGTCGATACTAGTTGGTGTAAATCCCTTTTCCAGGAACCAGTGAGTACTTCGTGTTGTTAAAATAAACAGGTATTTAAGTTTTGCTTTCCTGGCTTCAAGTTCTATCGCTGTGAGCATTTGATCACCAAACCCCGAATTTCTGTAATCAGGGTGTACGGCGACACAGGCCACTTCGGCCATGCTGGTTTCAAGGTCAGGAATACAGGCGATACAGGCGATGATCATCCCGTCTTTTTCTATCACATGAAAAAAATTAATTTCCAGCTCAAGCTGCTCGCGTGATCGTTTGATTAAAATGCCAGATAACTCTAGTGGCTGGATAAGTTCCAGGATACCTCCAATATCATCGATAGTCGCTTTACGTAAACCTTCATAAAACAGGTTTGTGATCATCATTCCTGCGCCATCGCGTGTGAAAAGCTCCTGCAGTAACCCGCCATCCAGCGATTCGTCGATAATGTGGACTCGATTAACGTTTTGTTTGATGGCTAAAATAGCGTGCTCAAGCAAAGATGTTAATTGACTGGAGACGTTTCCCTGTTGTAGATATTCGCTGCACTGAGCTGTTGAAAACTGGTCCGTAACGGGGTTTTGAATAAATTCATCATTGAAAAAAATGAGTTTTTCTGCCTGTAGAGCGCTTGCAACTTCGGTCGCCAGTTCTTCTGCCGGTAAATTGAAACTCTCTCCACTTTTGGAATATCCCAGATTTGACAGCAACACGACATGCTTATCGAGTAACTGATTAATCGAAGCTGCGTTAATACTCCTTACTTTTCCGCTGTACTGCATATCAACACCATCAATAATGCCCAGGGGCATACCGGTTACAAAGTTTCCACTGATAACGGAAATATCGGAACCTGACATGGGTGTATTTGGTAAGCCCATTGATAGCCTGGCATCAATTGTGTGCCTGACCTGATTAATGGCCTGAATGATAAGTGGCATAGTGGCCGCTTCACTCACCCGTATATTGTGATGAAATATGGATTGTATTTTGTGTTGTTTAAGCTGATCTTCAACCTGGCAACGACTGCCGTGGATTAAAACCAGTTTTATGCCGAGGTGATGACATAAGGCAATATCATGAATCAGATTGGTAAATAGCTCTGATTTAACTATTTCACCGGACAGTAATAGAACGAAAGTTTTATTTCTGAAGGCATTTATGTAGGGAGCTGCGCTTCTAAACCATTGGATATATTGTAGGCTGGTCATGCATTTTTTTGCGAAGTTATTGAATATATTGATGATATATTGATACCTGTAAGAATGCATCAGGCAAATCAATGAAAAGTAACAACTATTTAGTAACTGCTTGCAGGCACTTATGCTTTAGTATTAGTAACTGCTTGCAGGCACTTATGCTTTAGCAGTTAGTAACTGCTTGCTGCCTCTTTGACTATAGTAGAGTGTCCATTTTTTAACCCGCTAGAGTCGTATTTCAGAGTTTAGCCGAGTGGTTACGAAAAATTTATGGCTGGACAGGTTATAACTCAAGTAAAATAGTTTATGATACTATCAGCGAACTCGTAACTTGATGGAATTACCGGCATTAGCCTGTTAATGGAATTATGAATAACGACCCACAGCCAAAGCATACAATCAGTAGCTATCATCTAAAACAGCATGAACTGGTCAATTTTCTGTATGACCGGTTTACAGTTGGCATGGCTTTTACACTGGTGGTGGCTGTGGTTGCCACGCTGCTGGTAACGGTTGAATTATCTTTGCAAGGTTTACAGTACTGGGGTTATTCCTGGTTAGCAGGCATGTGTATCATACAGTATTTCAGATATCGCCTGAAAAATAGTTATGATGAAATCAAATCAGTTGATTATTTGAGCCATGAGCACTGGAAAAAACGTTTTATAGTCGGTGTTTATGTAGTTGCTCTCTGGCAGGGATTCGGTGCAGCCATCGTTATGCCGCTAATCAGTTATAATTTACAGTTTATTTTTCATGCATTTTTACTGGGCCTGGGTGCAGGGGCTATAGCTTACCTTGCCACATCGATGATGATTTTTGGAAGTTATCTGGTGTTAATGATTATGCCGGTTACTTTCTATTTATTCTGGTTAGGCACTCCTGACAGTATGGTGCTTGGTTTAATGCATGTTTTTATGGTGGGTGCCTATTTTTTCGGGGTCCGGCGTATGAATATCATGATAAATGACTCCTTACATTTTCGTTTTGATAATGAAATGCTGGTAAATGATTTACAGCGCCTGCTAAATGCAGTTGCAGAATCAAATAAGGAGTTGGACCAGCTATCCACGACCGATGAGTTGACTGGTGCCTCTAATTTTCGGGCTTTCCGGGTAGGGCTTGAAGCGCAAAGACTAAAGCATATTAGCAATAAATTACCGCTCACGGTGGTCATGGTTAATATCGATTATTATCATGAATACAATAGTCTTTATGGGCAGGATATGGGGAATAAAACGCTGACTGAAGTGGCGAATCTGCTGGTCGGTGAAGTGGTGCATAATGGAGAACTGGTAGCGCGTATGAATGGAGCCGAATTTGCTATCGTGTTGCCGGGTATTTCCTGTGAAGGGGCACGAATTATGATGGAAAAAGTAATTCTTTTATTGCGCTATCAGGCTATCCCACATGAAAGTTCTAAAATTGATCCTTATTTAACCCTGTCGGTAGGCATCTGCTGTATACCGGTGACGCAAAATATTTCAGCCAGAGATCTGATAACGCGAGCCGATGATGCATTGCGTCTGGCTAAAAAGAATGGACGCAACAGGGTCGAAATAATCAATACCTGATTTGAAAGAATTCACCACGAAGGCACGAAGCACACGAAGCCTAAATAAAGATTAAAAAACCTTGTCTGCATTTTTATTTAGTGCCTGAACGGGAACTCATAACCCGTTGAAAACAGTGTTCCTTAGCTGAAAAAGGATAACGAAGAATAATCAATGAAGGGCGTTTTATGCGATAATACCCCCGAAAACTGATCTTTTAACAAAAACTTCGTCCTCAAAAAGCCATGCGCCAGGTACAACCCTTACAACTTCAGCTCGGTGAAATCGATATTGCCAGCATCCAGTTTGACCCCCGATCTCGTGATGACATTCCATAATTATTGAGAGGGTTGCAATATCTGTATACGGAAGAAGAAGTCCGCCAATCACTTTTTCAGTTACTGGAAACCATCACCCCTGACGGTGTCGATGCCGACAATGGACGCCCTGGTCTTTCTTTATGGAAAATACTGGTGATGGGGACATTACGGTTAAACCTGAACTGGGATTATGATCGACTGCTAGAAATGGTCAACAATCATAAAACCATACGCGAGATGCTCGGCCATGGTTTACACGATGAACACGAACCCTACAAACTGCAAACGTTAAAAGATAATGTACAGTTATTAACGCCAGAGTTACTTGACCAGATCAACCAGCTGGTGGTGGGGGCAGGACACCTGGTGTTAAAAAAAAAGAGACGGAAATAAAAGCACGCTGTGACTCCTTTGTGGTTGAAACCCATGTGCACTTTCCAACCGACATCAGTTTACTGTGGGATGCGATCAGAAAAGTCATTACGCTTACCGCAAGGCTCAGTGAAGCCCATGAGCTGACGCTATGGAGACAAAGTCAATTTAACCTACGACAGGTCAAAAAAGATTACCGGAAAGTACAGAAGACCAAACATTCCACCTCACAAGACGAACAAAAGAAAACGGCTCAACAACAACTGGTGATTCAAGCCCATGAAGCCTATTTGCAACGATCAACCACCTTAATCAATAAAGCTCAATACACGCTGACACTCAAAGACTTCAATAGTCCTGATGAACTGCTTCAAGTAAAGGAAATAGAAGGGTTTATCGCTCATGCGCATCGTCAGATAGCACAGATTACGCGACGCGTGATTCACGGTGAAAAGATACCCCACCGTGAAAAAGTATTTTCAATCTTTCAACCTCATACTGAGTGGATAAGTAAAGGCAAAGCCGGAGTGCCGGTGGAACTGGGACTTAAAACCTGCGTACTGGAAGATCAATATGGATTTATTCTGCATCACCGGGTGATGCAAAAAGAAACGGATGATCAAATAGCGGTTCGTATGGTCACTGAATCACAAAGCCGATACGCTGATTTAACGGTCTGTAGTTTTGATAAAGGATTCCACTCTCCTGACAATCAAAAAGAATTAAAAAAGCACCTGAAACTGGTTGTACTACCGAAAAAAGGCCGTCTAAATCAACAGGAAAAAGTTCACGAAACAGCCGATGAATTTAGAGCGGCAAAGCGTCAGCACAGTGCCGTTGAATCGGCCATCAATGCACTCGAAGTTCACGGGCTTGATACCTGTCCAGATCATGGCATTGATGGATTTAAGCGTTATATCTCATTAGCCGTGGTCTCAAGAAATATACAAAAGTTAGGAGCCGAGCTACGAAAAATAGAGAATCCGCCGGATAAAAAGAGAAAGCGAGCAGCCTGAGGCACAAGATGACAGCGATAGTATAAAGTGACAGTACAGTCTCGCCCAATTAAAGGAGTCATAGTGAGTATTTATGGCAAAACAGACAAATTGCTAAACATAAGCTCAATTTTATTAAAACTGAATAAAATTTTCAGCTCAGTTATGGTAGAAATTTGGAATATGCTGAAAAAATGGGGTTCCCGTTCCGGCACTA
>CALCSG010000249.1 GCA_937894085.1 uncultured Gammaproteobacteria bacterium
CCTTTAATTTAACACCTTGCTCAACTTTATTTTTATTGCTCATAACCCATACCACTAATTAAGTGAGAACAGAGCTGATCAGCAACCTGTTCCGTGGAAAAATTTTTAACATGATCCACCAGGCGGGTAACTTTCAATCCTTTAAAACCGCAAGGGTTTATACCCGAAAAGGGCTGCAGATCCATATCCAGATTTAAACTCAGACCGTGATAACAGCAGCCTTTTCGTATGCGTAATCCTAATGCGGCTATTTTTGACTGCCCGATGTATACCCCGGGAGCCTCTTTTTTTGCATACGCAATTACATTATAGGTTTTCAATAAATTGATGATTGCATTTTCAATATCGGTTACCAGCTGGCGTATTCCTATGCCCAGTCGATTTAAATCTAGCAGACAGTAAATGACCAGTTGGCCCGGCCCATGGTAGGTGACCTGTCCACCTCGATCAACCTGCACAACCGGGATATCAGATGTTGACAGCAAATTCTCCTGTCGCCCGTTTAAACCCTGTGTATAAACAGGAAAGTGCTCGGTAATCCATAATTCATCCCCCGTTTCGGCATCGCGTTCTGCAGTGAACCGTTTCATCGATTGCCACACCGTTTCATACTCGGTTAAACCTAAATGCTTAATGGTGGGAAGCTGAAGAGCCATCGGTGGTTAACTTATAATGACATGACCACATGTTCAGAATCAGTCAGTGACTGGTAAATATTATCCATTTGAGTCCGACTGTGGGCAGTAAAAGTAATTGTTAACGACTGATACTTTCCCTTTTTACTTTCATTTCTGGCTACTTTAAAACGGGTTGAATCGGCACAGTGAATACGAATCAATTGCAGAACTATTTCCTCAAATTCAGGTTTATTATGGCCAAACACCTTGAGCGGGAATTCACAGGGGAATTCAATTAATTCATTTTGCTCTTGTGCATTTTGCTGAGAGGTATCAGGCATCATTAAGACCGCATAACAGATTGTTTATATTGCTGGTATAGCTCTATTAACTGTTGCCATTTTGGACCTGGAACACCCTGCCCGACCTTGTGCTGATTGAGGGTGGTAACAGGAACTATCTCCTTAGTTGAAGAAGTAATCCAGACTTCATCTGCATCGTGTAATTCGTCTTCAGTCACCACTATTTCTCTGGCAACTATTTTTTCATTACTGCAAATTTTTAAAATTACCTCGCGAGTAATTCCCCCCAGCATATGGCGGCTTATAGGTGGAGTGCGGATAATGTCGTCCTTAACAATAAACAGGTTACTGGCTGAACCTTCAATTGCAAGACCATCCCGAATTAATATCGACTCAACAGCATCATGATCCACTGCAAACTGTTTCAGCAATACATTCGGTAACAGGTTTATCGATTTAATAAAACAATCAGCCCAACGATTATCATCTCTGGTAATGACTTTTATACCTTTGGTATTTTTATCCTGTGAAGGATATTCCATCGGCTGACACATAATCAGGATGGTGGGCTGCATATCCCTGGAAAAAACATGATCACGCTTTTCCATCACACCACGGGTAAGTTGCAGATATATCATGGCATCCTGATTACCCGTATTTATTTCAATCAGATGATTTATTATTTCCTGCCAGACTTGAATATCTAACGGGTTTTTTATTTCTACAGCATCAAGGCTGCGCTGTAGCCTGTCCATATGGCCTTCAATAGCAAAGGCATGTCCAGAGTAAACTGGAATCACCTCATACACACCATCGCCAAACATAAAACCGCGGTCCAGCACAGAAACTTTAGCTTCATCAGCAGGTATATATTCACCGTTTAAATATACAAAATTAGTCATAATTTCTTGCTAACTCCAAATCAAAACTATTCAAATAAAATCTTGATACTATCCATGGCTTTTTTAACTATACCACCGTCATTTATAGACTGCATGGCCACTAGTGGTTCTGTAATAATCACTTCATTATCCAGTTTAACCACCAGTTTACCTAATTCCTGCCCCAGCGCTACAGGGGCTGAAATTTTGGGATCAATTTCTACCGCAGCATCCAGGTCCTTATAACGACCTCGTGCGATAGTAACAAAAATATCTTTTGCGACTCCCAGAGAAACTTCATCCTGTTCGCCATACCAGACTTTTGCATTTTTGAGAGACTGTTTGGCCTGATAGAGTCGACTGGATTCATAAAACCTGAAACCATAATTGAGTAAAGTCTGGCTGTTTTGCGTACGGGCCTTGTCTGACCTGGTACCAAGCACCACAGAAATCAGGCGCATATTGTCTTTTTCAGCAGAACTTGCCAGACAATAACCAGCTGCCTCTGTGTGGCCGGTTTTTAAACCATCGACCGAATCGTCGCGCCATAATAACCTGTTACGATTAAACTGGCGGATTTCGTTAAAAGTGTACTCTTTTTCACTGTATAAACGATAGGATTCAGGGTAGTCACGAATAATGGCCTGACTCAAAATCGCAATATCTCTTGCTGTACTGTAGTGATCGTTATCTGGCCAGCCGGTGGAGTTCGTAAACTGGCTATTACTCATTCCTAATAAAGCCGCCTGATGATTCATATATTCTGCAAACGCCTGCTCAGTACCTGCAACATGTTCGGCAAGCGCCACCGTCGCATCGTTACCTGATTGAATGATCATACCCTTAATCAACTCATCCACTGATACCTGTTTACCTACTTCAACAAACATCTTGGACCCTTTCATTCGCCAGGCCTTTTCACTGATGGTCACTTCATCGGTAAGACTGATATCACCGGCCTGCAAAGCCTTATCCACCAGATATGCAGTCATCAGTTTAGTAATACTGGCCGGCTCTACCTTTTTATCGGCGTTTTTTTCAGCCAGAATTTTACCACTATTGAAATCCATTAAAATATACCCGCTGCCCGCGATTTCGGGCGCTTGAGGTATTGGTTTAGCGGCTGCGAGTAATGCCTGGTTTAGCATTAACAGGAGGACAACTGTAAAAAATCGTATAGAGAGCATAGAAATAACTAAAATGAAAAAAAGAGGTGAAACCTGAGTGAATTGTACATTAGCTGAGCTTTAAAAAAACACTTTAAAGCTATATGGGGACAGTTAAATTATTTTTGCATATGAGGCCTGTTAAATTGAATAGAACACTTACCCATTAAACCGGGGGGAATAAGTAACAAATAAAACAACTACTGCTACTGTTCCTGCAGCGTGTCACAATTAGCTTTAAGTCTCATCGTCTATAACGATGTGAGCATCTTTATAACCTTTACGGTTGAGCCTTTTCTGAATTGAGCTGGCCTCACTTAAATCCAGTAATGGGCCGATTTGAACCCGAAACAAAGCACCATCTTCTGTCTCAACCTGTTTTATAACAATCGCACTTTCATTTTTAACCTCAAGTTCATTCGACAACTTAAGTGCATTATCTTCACTGCTAAATGAGCCCAGCTGAATAAACATATTGGCACTCTGTTGCAACTCCGGCTCAAAAGGAATGGCCCTGACTGGTGCTCTGGATATTTTTCCAGATGGATCCAACGCGACTATTTCAACTTTCGCCGTTCCCGGACCGACAACCCCCAGTTTGCTGGCCGCCGCATAAGACAGGTCAATAATACGATCATCCACAAATGGTCCGCGGTCATTTACCAGCACCACCGCCGTCTTACCATTTTGCAAATTTTTAACCTTAACATACACCGGAATTGGCAAAGTTTTATGGGCTGCTGTCATTGCATGCATATTGTAGGTATCACCGCTTGAAGTTCGTTTACCATGAAAATCCGGACCATACCAGGATGCAATACCCCGTTGGGTAAAGCCCTCCGCAGAATCCATCACATAATAACGCTCACCCATCACGATGTAAGAAGAGGGATTTCCGTATTTTGATTTCGTTAGTGGTTCCGAACTTACTGTTTGACCACCGATTGGTACACCGAAAGTACAGGCTGATAACAGCAATATAAAAAAAGATCCAAAAAGTAGTCGCATCAAGCTATTTAATAAAAGTCAAAAGATATTCACCACGAAGACACGAAGCCCACGAAGGTACATCATTAGTATGGCAATAAGCTATTTTCAAAATAATAACAATAACTGAGTTATCCGGTTATCTTTAACTTTACCTGTATTTCTTCGTGTTCTTCGTGGCTTCGTGGTGAAAATAAATCTATAACTGCATGCCGGACTTAATCTCCTGGCTTAACTGATACACGGCCATGGCATACATTTCACTGTGATTATAGCGGGTAATGACATAAAAGTTTTTTAGTCCGGCCCAATATTCAGCGTCCTGCTTCTGTTGCAATTTTATCAGCGCCACTGGAGTTTCATTGCTAATGGCAGATGCCGATTTCAGGCCGGAATCTTTCAGTTTTTTCCAGGGCTGAGACGGCTTAACACCTATTTTCAAATCAGCTATTTTATTATTTTTTTCGACAGATAAAAGATGCGTTATATCTTCTCCGGGTTGCCAGCCATGAGACTTAAAGTAATTCGCAACACTGCCCAGAATATCGGGAACACTATCAAACAAATCAGCCTTGCCATCAGCATCGAAATCCACCGCATAATTCCGGTAACTTGACGATATAAATTGAGGCATACCCATAGCACCGGCATAAGAACCTTTGACTTCGCGTACATTAAATTTCTGACGGGCTGACAGAATCAGGAACTCTTCAAGTTCTCTGGTGAAAAATTTTGCGCGCTTGGGGTAGTCAAAAGCAAATGTCACCAGCGTATCGAACACCGGTGCTTTACCTTTGTAAACCCCGTAAAATGTTTCAACACCGACAATTGAAACCACTATTTCTGCAGGCACCTTATATTTCTGTTCAATTTTTTCCAGTAATTCCCTGTTTTTATTCCAGAACTGTATACCC
>CALCSG010000250.1 GCA_937894085.1 uncultured Gammaproteobacteria bacterium
CGAATCCCGTTTACTATTTTACTGGCTGGCGAATATGAGCTTTGCCTGGAAGATACTGACAATATTCTGGATGTGGAATTAAAAGATAGACTGGGTAACAGCGTATTAAAAAGCGCCCCTGTTTTCCCGCTGGATTGTGTATCAGTTTCTCTACAGGCTGATGATTATTTTCTACATTTAAATTTTGTTAGTAAAATAACATCCAATGTTATTGATCCTTCAACTAATGTATTTGCTCCTGTACCTTTTGTCAGGGTTGACGAAAAAACTGAACTTAAAGATTATGTCGAACTCACTGACTGGAATGATAAATTAAGGGCAGAAATATTTACCATAGATCCAGCTAGCGTATACCCGCCTGATTATGATGTAAGTATCCATCCAGATTATACTTCACTGACTCTAAGAACCTGTTACTCGACACCGGTTAGCAATAACTCTTTTGCCACGTTCAGAGTGGATGCTAATAAATTACGGCTTAGCTTTAAAGCTGATTTGAGTTCCGGTTCAGAGTACTTATGTTCTTACCGGATTAATTTCCTGGAACTGGGACTTGGTGACATAAGTCCAATTGGAAAGTCTTTCGCAGCACTGTTAAATCGCTCCATCGTATCTTCCAGTCCAAGAGCTGGTAAGCAATCTGTTTCAATATCCAGCGATATTAATATCGAGTTTATTGGTTCTATTGATCGTTTACCCGTTGGAAGTGCATTTAGTATTTCACCATCTATAGCGGGTGAAACGACTACCAGTGGGCAGGTACTGAACTTTAATCCGTCTGGCTCATTTAATCCCGAGACAACCTATGATGTAACTCTGGCGGGTTTAAGTAAAGATGGTAAACCGATAAACGATATTAAGTTTTCTTTCAAAACTGAAAAAGTATTTGACCTGAATAACCTCAGCCAAAATAGCACTGTAGACAGTTTGAGTGATGCACAATTATGCGCGCTCGGTGTATCAGAATTTTGCGCTGAAATATATTTTCCAGTCATTACGACTCTCTCAGCTGAAATTATAGCGCCTTCAGACAAAGGCTCGAGATATCTTGAAGTCACGACTTCACTACAGCAACCGGCCTCGGGCGATATTATTATTGTATATGAAATGATTGATACCAGTGACCAGAGTAATCTGGTTTCAGATCGGTTTGTTATTGGTTTTGGAGAAACCACAGGAAAAATTGCATGGCCGATTGATGATTTTGACAGGGCGGAGCATTCAGTAACGATGAACATTACAAAAATTAGTAATGCGCTTGATTCGTTACAAACTACTAATACGGGAACCTGGACAGTTTACAACGGTGAGCTGTATAACACGGGAGTCGTGGTGGATACGGTTGATTCGGGTGCGCCAATTATTAATGATATGTTTTTATCAGGAAACATTTCAAGCAATGATCTTAGTTTAACAGTCGTTCTCGACAGCCCTGCTGAAGAAGATGTTTATATTGACTTTTTATTTGAAGGAGACTGCCAATGGCGTTCCGGGGTCGACACGGTATGCCTTGATCCTGGAGTTGTAACTATTTCCGCTGGTTCTGATATAAAAGTAGTTGCTTTAAAGGAGCCTGATGCGTCGAGGCTTGTTATAGGCTCAAGCTTGATCACGGTAACAGTTGCAAATACCCGCAATGTAAATATAGGCCCGGGACTACAACCTGCAACAGAGACCTTAGATGGCATTGCTCCACCAGATCCAGATCCAGTTCTATTTTAGATATTTTACATTAATTATATAGGTGACTCTGTTTATGAGTCATAAATAAAAGAACCCGGCTGGATTGCAGGCAGTAATTTTAGCCAGACAGGAATGACTGTGACGGGTTGTGGTTAGAAATTAAAATCCAGCAAAGACCAGCAAATCCTGTTTAACCATCCGGGCCTGATTCAGGTCATGCTTTTAAGGATTTTCAAAGAAAATCATCCTGTCTTACGGTAAGCTTCGAATCAACCTGATTATTCAAATCGGTGTGAAATCTCAACTTAACAGGCCTCTGTTAAATTCTGCTATAGTGGCTATTTTTATCGAATTAATAAAGGAATATGAAATCTTTATTTTATTTTAAATGCCTGTTGATTTTAGTCATGGCGAGTCCAACCCTGCATGCCCAGTATTATCTGGAGTTATCACCGGCATTAATGAATGTAGATACAACGGAAGGCACGACAAAACCCTGGCTGGTCGATATTCGCCTGGGCTACTCAAAACCTCAATATCAGCTCGAACTGGCTGTTATGTCCGGTGTTGCAGATGATAGCCTGAATCAGCTGACAGTAAATGTACCCTCGGTAACCTCACTATTTTATCATTATTTACCGCCGATCAATGGCAGCCTTAAATTGCATCTTATTTTAGGAGCCAGTCAGGTCAAGGTTGATTCCACTTATCCCGGTATTGCAGATTTATCCGATAGTTTTTATGGCATGAGTTATGGGATAGGAATGGAGGAATCATTCAAGTCACTACCGCAACTGAAACTATCGCTGGACTGGATTCAGTTATATCGTGGAGACCAGATTAATATTAATACCACGAGCCTGGGTATTCACTATGAATTTTGAGCCTTTGTATAAAATATTTTTGACAGGGTTTGTGTTTACTCTGCTGTCCTGTAGTGATCCTGATAATGAGACCAATCTGGTTAATTTAAACGCCATGGCCAGCCTGGATCTGGTATCTATTGATTTTCCTGAGCACACAGAAACAACTGTTTCTGTTAATAGTGTGGCTGATTTTTCGATAGAGGGTATAAAGTCAAATGGTGTGGATAAGATTACTATTACTGATGATATTGACTGGTCTCTGTCAGTAGGAGCTGCCAGTTCAATCGATCAACAGGGTCGACTTTCAGCTGCAGTAAATGATGAGTTGATTACCCTGACGGCTACATTCGGATATTTAAGCGCGTCAAAAGAGATACAGGTCTCTTCGGCGAAATTTGACAGAGTAGTAAGGCTAGAATTACAGGATACTGAGAACTCTGTGATCAATATGTGCCAGTCAAAAACTATCCAACCATTTGCTCATTATGAAGGCGAAGTAGAAGACCGCACTGTCGATAGCAACACGATTAAAACTATCGAATGGACGGCCACTAACGAAGAAGGCATTACCAGCGAAGCGCAAAGGGCATATATTGAAAAACTAGATAGTCAGGCTACTTTACATACGCGGGCAGCGGGTAACATTGTTATTCATGCCGCTGCCTATTCCCAGGTAACAGAAGAAAATTTGACTGAGGACTTTACCCAGGCAATAAGCAGCGCTGATAGTGTGGATGATCATGGCATTAAAATATGTCTTAGTAGTGACACTAATTTAAGCAGCTGTGGTGTTAGCAGTGTTAACGTGGAACAGGATGCAGTTATTTCGTTGATGGCTGTGGGCAAATATAAATATGCAGACGGGACTGACTTTTATGAGAATATTAGTCGCAACAGTCAGTGGGGTATCAGTAACCCGGACAATGCCTCGATAGAATTTTCCAGTGATCGTCAGCAGCTCGATGTGACTGGCGCTATAGAAGAATATAGAGCCACCGTTTATGCAGCCTGCGGCAATATCGATCAAACAATTGTTGATATTACTCAGGGTGTGATTCTGGATAGTGAGTTGAGTTGTGTCAATAGCAGTGAAACAGAATGCCTGGATACTTCTGTCATTGTCAATATTGATAAGCTCAGTGTATTATCTTTTGAGGTTAGTGCGAATGATATTGCTTTAACGGATAATGTCAGCCAGCTTCTTGAATCAAAACCCGATGAAATTAGCCTTATTGTTAACGCGAATCTTTCGAATGATACTCAGCGTGATATTACGCAAGATGACACTCTTGATTTTTTTATTATCGACCCGGTTGATCAGCCAGCTGTGATAGAGCAAACGTCGATAAATTGGGTATTTACGGTTATTGGATCTGGAACCGCCAAAATTCAGCTGGTTTATCGAGGCGAAGAATTCATTGCTGTGATTGAAGTACCTTGATGATTCACATATTACGACGGGCAAAAAAATCTTTTGTATATATGCACAAATTAAGTGCTTATAAACACAAAGTAATAGCGCTGATTGTTTAACATTATTAATGCAGCTTAATTGGTGATATAAAGTAAATCATCACACATAACCCTCTAAGTTTCTCAGGAGATTTTCCAAATGCTAAGAAAAATTTTATTGCCAGCTTTAATCGCATCAAGTATCAGTTTTAGTGGTATTGCCGCTGCTGAAACAAAAGTAGGTTTTGTGTATGTGGGTCCGGTTGGTGATCATGGCTGGTCATATCAGCATGATCAGGGGCGTCAGGCTGTTGAAAAAGAGCTTGGAGTAAAAACAACTTTTGTAGAATCTGTCTCTGAAGGTGCAGATGCTGAACGTGTTATTCGAAAACTGGCCAGCTCTGGTAATGATATTATATTTACCACATCCTTCGGGTATATGAATCCCACAGTTAAAGTTGCAAAAAAATTCAGGAAAGTAAAATTTGAGCATGCGACAGGTTATAAGCGTTTAGATAATGTGAGTACTTATTCTGCTCGTTTCTATGAAGGTCGCGCTATTTTAGGTACCATAGCCGGCAAGATGACAAAATCTAATGTTGTTGGTTATATCGGGTCATTTCCTATTCCTGAAGTTATTCGTGGTATCGATGCATTCACCCTGGCTCTACGCAAGGTTAATCCAGCTGCCACGGTAAAAGTAGTGTGGGTAAATTCCTGGTTTGATCCGGGTAAAGAAGGCGATGCGGCAAAGGCGTTGATCGATCAGGGCGTGGATATTATCACTCAACATACCGATTCTCCTGCGCCGTTACAGGTTGCCGAAAAACGCGGTGTGTATGCTTTTGGACAGGCTTCCGATATGAAAGGATTTGCACCTAAAGCACAGTTAACTTCTATCGTAGATAACTGGTCGGATTATTATATCGCGCGGGTAAAAGCAGTCATGGATGGAAGCTGGAAATCTACAGAAACCTGGGATGGTATCAAGCAGGGTATGGTTAAAATGGCTCCGTATGGTGATGCGGTTCCGCAGGATGTGCGTGATTTAGCGGATAAGGTAAAAGCGTCAATCGTTGATGGTAGTTTTCATCCTTTTCAGGGTCCAATCAAGAATCAGAAAGGTGAAGTGGTTGTGAAGGCAGGTGAAGTGATTTCAGATGGAGATCTTGCCAAACTTAACTGGTATGTGGAAGGTGTCGAAGGTACTTTTCCTCAGTAATTTTATTCACCACGGAGAACACGAAGAGCACGAAGAGTTCGAAGTTCTAGTAGTGCAATCTACCTTAACTGCTCTTTTGTTCTTCGCAGAATAAAATTAACAAAGTGCATAAAGGCACTTTGCACAAGCAGTCGTAACTCTAAATTTATTAGGGCTCCTAAGTCGATTGATATAGCCCTCAATTTTAATCTTCGTGTCCTCTGTGTTCTTCGTGGTTAATTTTCTAAGTTTTGAGTTAAATAATTATGAAATCTTTTATCGAAGGCTTACCTAAAGCCGAATTGCATTTACATATCGAAGGTACCTTTGAACCAGAGTTAATGTTTAAACTGGCTGAGCGTAATGCTATTACGTTACCTTATGAATCGGTCGAAGCTTTACATGAGGCTTATAATTTCAGTAACTTGCAGGACTTTCTGGATATTTATTATCAGGGTATGAATGTACTGCGCAGTGAACAGGATTTTTATGATTTAACCTGGGCTTATCTGCAGCGGGTGAGTCAACAGGCAGTGACTCATGTGGAAATATTTTTTGATCCCCAGGGACATGTTGAACGTGGCATCAGTTTTGAAACGGCGTTGATTGGTATCTATTCGGCTCTTCAGCAGGGGCAGAAACAGTTTGGCATTAGCTTTGGGGTAATCATGTGTTTTCTTCGACACCTGTCTGAAGAGGATGCCTTTGAAACACTGGAAATGGCTTTACCCCATAAAGATAAAATTATCGGAGTCGGGCTGGATTCATCTGAAGCAGGAAATCCACCCTCAAAATTTACCAGAGTTTTTGCTAAAGCCAGAGAAGAAGGGTTTCATGTGGTGGCCCATGCCGGCGAAGAAGGTCCTCCGGAATATATTATTGAAGCGCTGGATTTACTGAAAGTCGAACGCATTGATCATGGCAATACCTGTCTGCAGGATGCTGCTCTGGTGAAACGTCTGGTTGCAGAAAAAATACCATTAACCGTGTGTCCTTTGTCTAATACAAAACTTTGTGTCGTTGATGATATGAAAAATCATCCATTACCTGCAATGCTTAAAGCCGGATTGCAGGTTATGATTAATTCTGATGACCCCGCCTATTTTGGCGGATATCTGAACGAGAATTATGCAGCAATCAGCGGGCTTCTGGATAATGATAAAAACCTGTTAGCAAAACTTGCTGTTAACAGTTTTACATCTGCTTTTTTATCGGATGAAAATAAAGTTGCGGCCATTGCGAAGGTAAATGATTACCTTGCACGTCATAACTCAAATTAAAACCTGATTAATTAAACTGTGTAATTAATGGAAGCTTACTTACTTGACTGGGCAAACTTACTGATACGCTGGTTGCAT
>CALCSG010000251.1 GCA_937894085.1 uncultured Gammaproteobacteria bacterium
TTCCTTAACAGTGCAGCTAGGTTAAGTTGCACTTATGAGTTGAATTCGGGTTTGCTGGTTTGATCCTGTAACAGCTTTATCCGTAAAAGGAGGATGACAAATGGCTGAAGGTTCCGTTGCGCCGAAAGAGCGTGTCAATATAGTTTATAAATCGAGTACTGGTGATCAGACAGAAGAGGTAGAACTGCCGTGCAAGTTGCTCATGTTAGGTGATTTTACCGGCAAGGAGAATGACACTCCGGTAGAAGATCGTGATCCAATTAATATAAACAAGGATAACTTTAATGATGTAATGGCAGGTATGAATTTAAGTATGGACCTGAACATTAAAGATACTCTGTCAGAACAGGATGATGAAATGTCTGTTCACCTCGATATAAAATCTATGCAGGATTTAACGCCTGATAGTGTAGCAAGACAGGTGCCAGAATTAAATAGTATGCTGGAAATGCGTAAGGCATTGCTTGCACTCAAAGGGCCTCTGGGAAATGTTCCTGCATTTAGAAAAACCATACAGAAAATACTCAATGATGATGAATCCAGAGCGGTTATCATGCAGGAACTGGGTATTAGTGTTAAGCCGGAGTAGAGGAACTGGCTATGAATGAAGAATTACAGGAATCGCAAAAAGAGGCCGAAGCAACGGAAAGTGTCTCTTTACTTGACCAGATAATGCAGGAAACTCGCCTGAGACCGGCCGATGACGGGTATGAAACTGCCAGAAAAGGTGTCGAAGCCTTTATTGGAGATTTGCTTGCCCCATCGCGTAAAGGTGAGAAGGTCGAACAGAAAGTAGTTGATGAAATGATTCATGAAATCGACAAACGTATCAGTCAGCAGGTCGATGAAGTCATACATAATGATGACTTTCAGAAGCTTGAATCAGCATGGCGCGGTTTGAAAATGGTCGTTGATCGTTCTGATTTTCGTGAAAATATAAAAGTTGAAGTTCTGAGTGCCACCAAGCAGGAAATGGTAGAAGACTTCGAGGATGCACCGGATATCACCAAGAGCGGGTTGTATAAACATGTGTATTCAGCAGAATATGGACAATTTGGTGGTAAACCCTATGAATCAATTATTTCGGATTACACATTTGGTCCCGGAGCGCAGGATGTTAATCTGTTAACCAAATTTGCCAGTATCAGTGCCATGTCTCATGCTCCGTTTATTGCTGGAGCTGGTGCAGAGTTTTTTGGTCTGGACAGCTTTGAAGGCATGCCAAATTTAAAAGATCTTGAATCAATCTTTGAAGGTCCTCAATATGCAAAATGGCAATCATTTAGAGAATCGGATGATTCCCGTAATGTTGGTCTGGCTTTGCCCCGTTTCTTGTTACGTCAACCTTATGGTGAGGAAAACCCTTCAAAATCTTTTGACTATAAGGAAAATGTAGAGGGCTCAAAAGAAAAGTTTTTATGGGGCAATTCATCTTATGCCTTTGCTACTAATATGACACGAAGCTTTGCGAAGTATCGTTGGACGCCGAATATAATTGGCCCACAAAGTGGCGGTATGATAGAAGATTTACCGATTCATAAATATACAGAAAACGGCGAAATAAAATCGATGGCCCCGGTAGAAGTCACCTTGTCAGATCGTCGTGAGTATGAACTTTCAGAGCAGGGCTTCATGGGGTTAACAGTTCGCAAAGGTACAGATAATGCGACCTTTTTCTCTGCTAACTCACCGCAAAAACCCAAGTTTTTTGGCAATGATGCTGAATCCAAGCAGGCTGAAACGAATTATAAACTTGGAACTGAACTGCCCTATCTGTTTGTGGTCAATCGACTGGCGCATTACATAAAAGTTTTGCAACGTGAAAATATAGGTAGCTGGAAAACACGTTCTGAACTTGAAAATGAATTACAGACCTGGATTCGTCAATATGTCGCGGATCAGGATAACCCTCCAGCATCCGTGCGCAGTAAAAGACCGTTACGGGAAGCAAAAATTTCGGTTACAGAAGATCCGGGTAGTCCAGGCTGGTTTCGTGTTGATATGTCCGTTCGCCCACATTTTAAATACATGGGGTCGAGTTTTACACTTTCGTTAGCAGGGAAACTGGATAAAACATAAATAATACCAGTACCTGTAATTTAAATAAAATTGCTGCGATAGTAGCAATTTTAAATTACCGGCCAGGTTTTTATACAGCAGTAAATTGAAATATTTTTTAAAACTAAAAAGTAGTAAACCAACCAGGAGAATTAAATGCCAATACCAGCATATATGACCGTAGAAGGTGAATCACAAGGTGTTATCACTGAAGGCGCTTTATCAGAAGATAGCGTCGGTAACCTTTACCAGGAAGGGCACGATGACTCGTTCATGGTGCAAGCTTTTAGACATGATATTGTTATACCGCGTGATGCACAAAGTGGTCAGCCCTCAGGCACCCGGGTACATAAACCAATAACAGTGACCAAGGTGTTCGACAAGTCGTCACCCTTATTGTATCAGGCGCTTGTGACAGGTGAAAAACTGACCTGTACGATTGAGTGGTACAGAACTTCATCAGAAGGAGTTCAGGAGCATTATTTTACGCATGAGCTAGAAGGTGCTGCTGTGTGTGCAATGAATGCGAGTATGCCGAACTGTCAGGATCCTAACAACGGCCATTTTACTCACCTGGAAGAAGTTTCATTCAGTTACAGTACAATTACATGGACTCATGAAGTTGCAGGTACTGAAGGTAATGATGACTGGCGCGTAAGCAGTAGCGGCTAGTAAGTCTCTTTTGCTCCATACGGAATGCTGGATTAAATATTCCAGCATTCCACCTTCCGCCATTAATATTAAAAAACAATGAACTGCATTAAAAAAATAATATTATTAGTTTTCTCCGTGGTCCTGTTGTCCTGTGCTTCATCAGAACCGACAGAGCTGGTAATCGAAGAGCAGCAATGGGTTTATGAAATTCGTGCCATTAATCTTGTTGCCAGAGCTTCTGCAGATTTAAATTCAGTTCGCGGTCGTCCGCACTCACTGGCGTTAGGTATTTTTCAGATGAATGATCCGAATACATTCAGAGGACTCTCCGTATCTCAGACTGGTGCCGTAGAATTATTACAAAAAGGTCAGATAGACGAAAGTATTGTCAATTTTGAGCAGATAAATATCCGTCCCGGAGAGCAGAAAAAAGTATCAATTAACCGGGCGCAAACTGCTAAATACATAGGGGTCATAGCTGGATACTTTCAACTGAACCCAAAAACAGATGTACAAATATTTCCTATACCATTACGGCCCATTAAGCGGGGTGTGGTCGAAAAAGCACTGGCTTTTGCCGCTTTAATAACTGATGAATCAAAAGCTATTCCGGGAAAATTGAACGTGTTCGTCGACCTGGGCAGAACAGGATCCAAGCAAATTATTACTATAGAAGACCCTCTGGTCGCTCAACAGAAGACAGATGCTGATGGTTCTGCATCTACTCAGCAGCAGAACTGGTTTGACAGCTTGAATAAACTAAAAACAGTAACTGAAAAGTAAAATGAAACAGGACATAAAATGAATAACAACGAGGTAGTCTGTTTTGGATAATAAATCGATATTCTGGCATCAGGGCCTGTTCCTGCAGCCTCAACATTTTCAACTGGCTGACCGATCTCAGTCAGCCAGACTGTATCCATATCAGCATTATATACAACCTCATTTCTGGGGTGTCTGCCAGATTCAAATGCTGGCATCATCGTTAGGCCACAGAACCTGTGAAATTGAATCAGGTGAGTTTATATTTCCTGATGGAACATTTATTTCAATTCCACAAAATGCGATAGTTTCGCCGCGCTCGTTTGAAGAGGAGTGGGTAGATCCTGAAAAGCCATTTACAATTTATCTGGCGTTACATAAACACAGTCAATACGATGATAACGTTACGGTACTAGCTGACCTGGGGTCATATCAGGATGTGACTACCCGTTATGTCACAACCACCAGCCCGGAAAGTATCAAAGATCTGTATATGCAGGGACCAGATGCCCAGGTCAAGTTTTTGCACTATGCTTTGAAAATAGTTTTTGATAATGAAAAAGATGAAATGAATGACTATGATCTGATACCTATAAGCCAGGTAGTCAGGGATGGTGATGCAATAATCTATAATCAAAAATATCTGCCCCCATCAGTGACCATTTCTTCGACTCCAGAGCTAATGCGCATCGTCAAGGAAATTCGAGATGAAATAACGGGCCGGGCTATGCAGTTATCAGCCTATAAAGCACCGGTTCATGCTAAGTCCGGCTTCGATGCCAATTTATTACGATATAAAATGGCCCTCCAATCATTGAGTCGTTTTGTACCCCGTTTATTCCATATTTCCGAGTCCGGATCGGTTCATCCATGGGAGGTTTATGGGGTTTTACGTGAATTAATAGGGGAGATCTCTACTTTTACCGATCGTATGACACTATTAGGCGAAACTAATGATGGTGAAAGATTATTACCTGGTTATGAACATAGCAATCTGGGCAATTGCTTTTATTCTGCTAGCAGCATAATTAGCCAGTTATTAAACGAGATAACAATAGGACTGCAATACCTGGTTGATATGAAAAATGATGGCATAGCATTTTCCGCC
>CALCSG010000252.1 GCA_937894085.1 uncultured Gammaproteobacteria bacterium
GTCAGTCACTATTACCGGATTGAATTTAAACGGTGGTACCTTAACCCACACAGGCGGAACGGTAACGCTCACCAATGGCATGACGATCACAGCCGCACAAATGGCCGACCTGACCTTTACTTCAGCACTGAATGACTCGACCAATTCGAGTTTTGACTACACGGTGAACGATAGCGGCCTTGGCACCGTTTCATCAACGATGAATATTACTGTGAACGCGGTGAACGATGTGCCGGTAGCGATAGGTAATACAGTGATTGCAAGTGAAGATGTACCGTTAGTTATTGGAGCAGGTGATTTTCTATTTACTGATGTCGAAAGCGACAGCCTCGTGTCGGTTACTATCACAGGGTTGAACTTAAATGGTGGAACCCTGACGCATACCGGTGGCTCGGTAACCGTTACTGATGGCATGACGGTGACGCTCGCGCAATTAGCTGATTTAACCTTTACCTCGGCACTCAACGATTCGACTAATTCAAGTTTCACCTATACGGCCAACGATGCCAATAATGGTTCGGTTTCATCAACAATGAACATCACTGTGAATGCGGTGAATGATGTACCAACGTTGAACAACTTCATCGCTAATCAGTCAGCAACTGAAGAGACAGCTTTCAGTTTCTCTTTTGCAGCGAATACCTTCAAAGATGTGGATGCGACGGATAGTCTGACATACTCAGCGACCCTGTCGGGTGGTGCAGCACTTCCTGCCTGGCTCAGTTTTGATGGAGTCACCCGCACGTTTAGTGGCACTCCGTTGAATGAAGACGTGGGTACGATTAATATTCAAATTACTGCGGATGACGGCAAGGGAGGAGTGATTCTCTCCAATGACTTTGAAATCGTTGTCAGCAATATCAATAACAGTCCTTTAGTTACAAATTTAAATACTACAAGTAGCTACACCGAAGGCGATAGCTTCGTTGCTATCACCGATATTGTTGTGAGTGATGTGGATAGCGCAGAAATCATTACAGCCAGTTTAGTATTAAACAATCCTGCGATAGGGAGTTTGAGCGTAAATGACGGTGCCATCTATAGCGAAACAACCGGTGTCTGGTCAATAACCGGCAGTGTGACTGATGTGAATACGGCTCTTGCCAATCTGCTATTTATACCTGTTTCAAACAATGAACTGAACACCTCCATCAGCGTTACGATCGACGATGGCGATGAAGATGGAAGTGGGGCTTTTAACGGAATTATCAGTCTGAATGTGACTTCGGTTAATAATTCACCAGATGTGAGTAATTTGACATCTTCCACTGATTATATTGAAGGTGATTCAAGTGTGGAATTGAATGATATTGTAATCACTGATGTTGATAATAATGAAATAGTCACCGCTACCCTGACATTAATGGATGTGACTACGGGTTCCTTAAGCTCAAATGACGGTGCCAGTTATGATGCTTCTTCTGGAGTATGGAGTGTCACAGGTTCCGTTGCCGAAGTTAATACAGCCCTGGCGAATGTGAGCTTTATTCCAGACCAGGGTAACCCGCTCGATTCATTGATTGCAGTGAGTATTGATGATGGGGATGAAGACAGCAGTGGTCCACTGGTAGGAGCTTTGTCAATTTCGTTAAAAGAGTCCCTCTCTGTAACAGAAGTAACTGAGCCTGTAGTTAAGAGTGAAGCTCCCGTAGAAGCGACTCCTAAGATAGAACCTGAGGAAGCTCCAATAGAAACTGTCGACAAAGAACCCGTTGCGGAAGTTGTTGAAAAGATAGTTAGTCAACCAGCAATAGATGAAGGACCGAAAACAATAACGCAGGATAATTCAGCAGTTTCTTTCCTGCCAGATTTAAATTTAGAGACTGAAAGCCAGGTGGTTTCTGTCAATAATAACAAAACCGTAGAACAATCGGTTAATCGCGAACAGATCGATTCGGTGGTGGTTCGACTGCGTGAGCAATTTACCGCTTTTAAAGATCCGCTTCAGCTTATCAGTAGTGAGTTATTTATTACAAAATTAAATGATATGCGCCAGGAGCTGATTCTGGAACAGGAGAATACCGAAAAAGTGGTGGGTGGTAGTTTGCTGGTTTCAGCCGGCTTTTCTGTGGGTTATGTCGTGTGGCTGGCACGCAGCGGCGTGCTTTTAAGTAGTGTTCTGTCATCGCTACCCGCCTGGCGTTTTATCGACCCGTTACCGGTGCTCTCCACGATGAAATATCAGGATCTGGAAGAAGATGATGAGTCACTGGAATCTATGATCGAAAGTGATGATGAAAAAAGCGATGAACATGAACAGGTTTAGTTTACAGACGCGAATGCATGTGGATCCCTCTGGAGTCAGGGTTGTTTAATATATTTAAAAATCAAAGCCCGCGTTTCAGAATTGCACTGGGTCTATCGGGCATGTTGGTTAGCCTGCTATTATTGGCGGCCATTTTCGGACTGATTCCGGATCGGCATGCTGCAATACGTGATGGACACGCGAAACTGGCTGAGTCTATTGCGGTCAATAGTTCAATTTTTATTACTGTCTCAGATATCCGCCGTATGGAAGCAAACTTGAAAATCATGGTTGAGCGTAACAGTGAAATTCTTTCAGCGGCTGTAAGAAATTCGGACGGTAAGGCTCTGGTAAGCATAGGGAATCATAGTAACTGGAAAACGCTGGAGCAGGGTGTTTCCTCTGATTCCCAGGTTGTTGTTCCCATTTTCGAAGGTTCAAATGAATGGGGTCAGGTTGAGCTTGAATTTGAACCTCTGCTGCCTGACGTCTGGTATGGCGAGTTAGTCCATCCAGTATTTTTACTGATGAGTTTTATGTCGGTGACCGGTTTTATTGTGTTTTATTTTTATCTTGGAAAGATGTTGAAACAACTGGATCCGTCACAGGCGATTCCAGATCGAGTACGTTCAGCACTTGACACCATGGCTGAAGGATTACTGGTCATCGATGCTAAACAAAATGTAGTGATGGCGAATCTTGCATTCGCTACTCTGGTTGATGAATCTGCCGATGACTTGATTGGACGCCAGATTTCACGCTTTAACTGGTTACAGAAAGATAACGTATCACTGGATACAAAAGATTCACCGTGGACACATACCCTGACAGATGGGCTTGTCAGAACGGCTGATATGATCCGCTTAAAAGCATCCGACGACACCAGCAAAACCTTTATGACAAACTGTTCACCCATATTATCCGGCGGTGGTAAACCGGCGGGTGTACTGATCAGCTTTGATGATGTCACCGAGCTTGAACAGAAAGAAATTGAATTGTTACTGTCTAAAGAAGAAGCAGAGCAGGCCAACCGCTTCAAGAGTGAGTTTCTGGCCAATATGAGTCATGAAATAAGAACACCGATGAATGCCATACTGGGATTTGCCGAAGTGCTCAAACGCGGTTATAACCGGGACAGCAGTGACAGCATGCGCTACCTTAATACCATTGCGTCCAGTGGGAACCATTTACTTAACCTGATTAATGACATACTGGATTTATCCAAAGTTGAAGCTGGGCACATAGAAATAGAAAAAACTCCAACCTCTGTTCACATGATTATCCATGAAGTTGTCCAGATTTTGCAGGTTAAAGCGGACGAAAAAGGTATTTATTTGAAATTTGAACCGTCGGGACCTTTGCCTGAATTTATCCAGACCGATGCCGGAAAACTCAGGCAAATCGTTACCAACTTGGTTGGTAACGCGATCAAGTTTACCGAGTCTGGTGGTGTCAAAGTAGTTACGAAGCTGGAACTAAGGGGAGAAAACTCCAAACTGTTCATTCAGGTTATAGATACTGGAATTGGCATGACAGCGCAGCAGGCTGGAGATATCTTCAATCCGTTTACACAGGCGGACAGTTCGATTACACGTCGTTTTGGTGGTACCGGCCTTGGACTAACCATCAGTAAACGCTTTGCCGAGGCTTTGGGTGGCGATATTATCGTTACTAGTGAAATGGGGAAAGGTAGCCAGTTTAGCGCCACTATCAATACCGAGTCGATTGATGGTATCAAGCAACTCAGTATAGATGAAATACAGTCAAGTCACTTGAACCAGCTGGCCACTGAAAAGCAGGAATGGACTTTTCCTCCTTCTAAAGTGCTGGTAGTAGATGATGGAGAAGAAAACCGGGAACTGTTGAAAGTTATCCTGGATGATTTAGGCATACAGATTGAAACCGCTGAAAATGGACAGATTGCACTGGATAAACTGGCCGAGCAAGAATTTGAAGTCGTGTTAATGGATGTGCAAATGCCGGTCATGGATGGTTACACGGCTGCCAGGCAGATGCGTGAAAAACAATACACCTTGCCGGTTATTGCGATGACTGCTGATGCAATGATGGGTGCAGAACAAAAATGTCTGGATGCTGGTTACAGTGAATACATGACGAAACCGGTAGAAATTGATCGTTTAGTCAACCGGTTAGCAGAAATATTAGGAGGGGAGAAAGTAATCGGAGATAAACCTGATATTGATCTTCAGCAAGAGATGGGATCTGTATCAGAAATTGAAACTGATAATTTCGATTGTAATTCGACTCAAATATATTCCAGTCTGCCAATGTCAAACCCGAAATTTCGCAACATCGTGGAAAAATTTGTCATCAGGCTGGGTGATCAGATAACAACTATGGACACTGCCTGGCAACAACGTGATTATGATCAGCTTAAAAAGCTGGGACACTGGTTAAAAGGTTCATCCGGCAGTGTTGGTTTTACTCAGTTTGTCGAGCCGGCCAGAGAATTCGAGCAATATGCCATAGACAAAGATGATAATAATATTAATGCATCATTACAGGTATTACGGGCATTATACAACAGGGTAAGAATTGACTCTGAGCCAGACAGTAATCCAGCCAAAGAAACAACAAAGTCCATCAAAAAATATGAAATCCCTGAGCAACTGAATAATAGATTACTAAAGACGAATCCTGCCGTCAGGAAAATTGTGGATAAATTTATCCTGTTATTAAAAGACAAGTTGCTGGTTGTCGATGATGCTATTTTAAATAGTGATTTTGAAACCATTCAAAAATTTGCCTACTGGATAAAAGCTTCAGGTGGATCGGTTGGTTTTGATGCCTTCACTGAACCTGCCAGAGATCTGGAATCTCAGGCTAAAGAGGGAAAAATGGAGTTGATTAAAGATACGATACAGGTCATTAAATTGTTGTTAAGTCGTGTTAAATTAGATGAGTTAAACTAAAATAAGGTTATTTTATATCATGATGCACACAAACAAATAATAATTGAAAAAAGGAATTTTATGGAACCAAATCTAAAAATACCGGAAGTTCTCAATGCTGACAGTAATGTCACACAGCGGGACTTGCGCTATTCACAATTGAAACAGGCTACTATCATGATGGTGGATGATGAACCCATTATGTTGGAAATTGTGCAGGCATTACTAGAAGATGTTGGGTATCAGAATTTTATAACTATACAGGATTCAAATCAGGCCGTTCAAAAGCTACTCGATTCGAACCCTGATTTATTATTACTGGATCTGGATATGCCAGATGTGAATGGATTTGATATTTTAAAAACCGTAAGAACATTTGCAAGATATCAGTTCATGCCGATTATCATTTTAACCGCAGCAGAAGACCCGAAAAGTAAACTGAAAGCACTGGAGCTGGGTGCGACTGATTTTCTATCAAAACCGGTTGACCCGAGTGAACTGGTTTTGCGCGTTAGAAATACGCTTTCGGCCAAGGCTTTTCAGGATCAACTAGCTTATTACGATTCGCTGACCGGGTTACCAAACCGTAAATTATTTATTGACCGCCTGGGCTGGGAAATTTTGCTGGCTACAAGAGAAAATAAATCACTGGTTTTACTCGATATCGGTCTCGATCGTTTTCGTCAGATCAATGAAACCATTGGCTTAACTTCAGGTGATCAAATATTAAAAATAGCTGCTGAGAGAATTCATGCGGTTATTCGAAGTAGCGATTTCCTGGGACGAGGCAAATCGAATGAAAACATGGCACGAATCGGTGGAGATGAATTTTCTATCGTGTTGTATGGTGTTAATTGTGTAGAAAATGCTTCGATTATTGGTAATAGAGTACTGCAATCCATTAAACAGCCTTTTGTACTGGATGATAATGATATGTATCTGAGTGCGAGTATAGGTATATCGGTATTTCCGCAGGATGGTGATGATGTGGAATCAATCATCAAACATGCAGCAGCAGCGAAAGATTTTGCCAAAAAACAGGGCATGGATAATTTCCAGTTTTATTCAAGTGATATAAATTCACGTGCCAAAGAAATCATGAAAATGGAATCTGACCTGAGAAAGGCGCTGGAAAATGATGAGTTTGAGTTGTATTACCAGCCCCAGGTGAATGCCAGTAATGGGAAAGTTATGGGCATGGAGTGCCTGCTGCGTTGGATTCATCCGGAAGATGGGTTTATTCCACCGGATGTGTTCATTACCGTTGCAGAAAACATGGGGTTGATTGTTCCACTAGGTGAATGGGTGTTAAGGCAAGCCTGTTTTAGTGCTAGTGAATGGGTACTGCAGGGGCACGAAGCACTCAAAGTATCAGTTAATGTTTCACCACAGCAATTTAATGAGGATGGTCTGGTGGACTCGATAAAGTTAGCTATAAATGACAGCGGCCTGAATCCTCATAACCTGGTGCTGGAAATAACAGAAAGTATGTTAATGGGTAATATCGACCATTTTGCGAAATTACTGCATGAAATAAATGATCTTGGAGTATCAATTTCACTCGACGATTTTGGAACGGGGTATTCATCATTAAGTTATTTGAAAAAATTTCCGATTAATGAACTAAAAATAGACAAATCTTTTCTGACTGATGTACCCGCAATTAAACAAGATAATCTGATCGTGAAAGCCATCATTGCCATGTCCCATGGACTCGGACAGAAAGTAGTTGCTGAAGGTGTTGAGAATGAAGCACAACTCGCTTTTTTAAAAGCGCTAAACTGCGATATTATTCAAGGCTATTATTTTAGTAAACCCCTCAATAAAGTCGACTTTTCCAACTATCTTTCTTTAAATGCCAGCTTAAAAAATTACAGAATAAAGTAGTACTTAGTAATAGCGTAATTCACATTTTTACGCCTTCAATGCGTTTCAAACGATATGACTGCTCACCACTCTGCTCTCTGATATGACCTTGCGTTATTGCCATAATACCCCGCCAATGTGTTTGGATTGTAATAAGCTATATTAGACAGTGACGGAAGCTAAAGTGTAATTTTATAAAGAATTTATGGATTATATCAGCGTATCTTCTCTCCGCCATTTATAAGCCTTAAGTTGTTGTAACTTAAGAATTTACTGTGTCTGATAGTTTCCTGCTATAAGTAATGTAAATCCATAAATTACATCCATTTCAATATTTTAAATGTATTATGCGTAAGCATGCTTATTCCATATTTACTTTTTACATGAATGCTATAAAAAAAGATTTACACATCCTCCGACTGTCCCCGCCTTTTCTGCTGGCAATTGTTAGTACTATTGTTTTATTTTCATTTATCTGGCTGGGACAGTATGCCCATCCATCTGCAGATGATTTTTGCATGGCAGGTGGGGTAAACCATGATGGGTTATTTCCCCATTTGTGGAATCATTATTTTGAATGGAGTGGTCGATACTCCGGCAATGCCTTTTATGCCATGTATCCTCTCCTTTTTGGAATGTTTGAGGGATTAAAATTTATGCCAGGTCTATTGATTTTAGGGCTGTTGATAGCGAGTGCTTATTTTTTATCGCAGTTATTCAGGGTGAGTATTGCGGCAAAACCTGTTCTTTTAGTGTCTATCTGTTTCGTCAGTATTTATTTACTGGGTATGAAACATACAGCGAGTAGCCTGTTCTGGCCTGCCGGTGCATTAAGTTATCAAACAGCCAATATCCTTTTCCTGTTTACAGCCGGTTTAATGATTCAGTTATTGGAGCGGCAAAAGCAGCAGAAAAGTTATTCTGTGGTTTTATTTTTACTACTCCTCACGATAGTACTCGGGATGGGCACTAATGAGACTAATTTGCTGGCGCTAAGCGGAATACTATCTGCTGCATTTTTAATTAATCTTCATTCGGGCTGGTTCTATGTTAAACCCTGGCTGTTGCTGCTATTACTCTCGCTACTTTGCTTTGCCATTGTCTATTTTGCTCCAGGTAATGCTGTTCGTGAAGCGACCTTTCCTTTGAGACACGATTTGTCACGTGCTTTAAAAGGCAGTCTGGATATGGGGCTGTGGGTTTTGACAGGATGGTTGATCAGCCCATTATTCATTGTGGCTAGTTTGCTGACACCCTATGCAGTTACCCGGCTTGCAAATTTATCGAGCAGGACTTTTATAGTTTCGAAACGGTTAATCCTGCTAATGATAATTATTACTTTAGCTATTCCTTTTGCGTTACAGTTTCCAGCCTGGTGGGCAATGGGTGGATGGCCTCCGCCCCGTACGGTTGATGCGATTTATTTTGTATTTATTGTCAGCTGGTTTTTTATGCTCGGATTGGTCAGTATTTTCTTTTTGCCACAAATAAACTCGTTTACTAACAGACAACAGTCTTCGCTGTATATAAACCTGTCTCTTTCACTGGCTGCGATCTGTTTTGTGTTAGCTGTTCTGGGTAGTTTCAGGTTTCAGCGTGTATATACAGATCTGACATTGCGTGCTGAGCCGTTTCATGAATATATGTTGAAACGTTATGAGTTGATTTATAAATCTGTAGAGGACAACAATTTAGCCTTGAGAGTACCAGCCTTTAATGAAGAGTATCCGCGTAGTATTTACTTTAATGATATCGTGCCTGATTACCGTGACTGGCGAAATGTCTGCTATGCCGACTTTTTCGGGTTGCAGTATATTAAAAGGGAAGCGCAACAAATAGAATCTTATCATAAAGTTAAACGCCTCAGAACCCCATTTAATGGATATAACTAACAGACTGGATAGCTTCTGATATTAAATAAACTGTATTTTTGATTTGTCCGGTTTACTCTACTCTCCATGTTCAGGATAATGCGCAATCCTGGTTAAAGATATTGCTTTATGCTAACTCATAATAACAAACCAAAATTTCTGTGGCGTAATCCTACAACATTTATTGTTATTTCTGTCGGGGCCACGCTGAGCCTGAAAGATTTTCTGACGTTTCCTGTTGTGGCAGGAGAGAATGGAGGAGGGGCATTTTTACTGCTTTATACTTTTTTTCTGTTAGTGCTTGGTTTGCCACTATTGATGAGCGAATTTATGTTGGGGCGCTTAACGCGTAAAAACCTGGTAGATGGTCTGGATAATTTAGCAGCCGAGCATAATGCTTCCATTTACTGGAAGTTAATCGGAATGCTGGCATTGATTGCAGGTTTTCTGATTCTATCTTCTTATAGTGTTGTTTCAGGCTGGTCGTTAGCTTACGTCTTTAAAACAGGGCTAGGTGTTTACACAGGGGCAACACCTGATGGTGTAAATGCCCTGTTTAAAGGCTTTCAGTCAAACTCTGAAGCTATGATGTTATGGCATACCCTGTTTGTCATAGTCATCGTGGCTATTGGTTCCCGGGATTTAAAAAACGGTCTGCAAAAAATCTTTATGATCCTGGTTCCGGTCATGGTCATATTACTGTTTATAGGGCTGATATATGCTTTTTACTCTTCTGGCATGCAGCAAAGTATTGAGTATATTCTTTATCCTGACTGGTCACGTGTTGATTCCAGTATGCCTCTGCTGGCTTTACAAAGGGCTTTTTTTACATTGGCGCTTGGTTTGGGTGTGATGGTTATTTATGGCGCTTATCTTGATGATGATGTCTCTATCGGATATGTATCAGTACAGATAATTGTGATCGATTTATTATTTTCTATATTCACCGGACTGGCTATTAATGCACTTGTATTTTCGGCCAATCTGCAACCAGTACTGGATGATGAGCTGGCATTTCGGGTATTACCAGTCATATTTGGTTCTTTTCAATATGGTAATTTATTCGGAGCCCTGTTTTATTTATTGTTGACTCTTGCTGCCGTAACTACAGCTGTTGCTATTCAGGAAGCATTGATTACCTGTTACAAATTAAAGTTCAGGACAAACCGTTTACGTGCAGCCACATCCATTGGTTTCTTCATCTGGTTGTTTGGATTAGGCACCATTTTTTCTTACAGTTTGTGGAATGACTCCGGTTTTACCATGACCCTGTATTTTGGAGAAGATGCTTACAGAGTGATTAATCAAGCCGGATTTCACGACGTGATTATTTATCTCTCCAGTCATATCATTCAGCCGCTGGTTGCTTTATTTCTGGCATTGTTTGTGGGCTGGGTTTTACCCCGTAGTGTAACTTTTAAAGGACTGAATATAGCGGACCGAAAGTTATTCGAGGTGTGGAATTTTACTATTCGATATATCACGCCTATCCTGGTTTTTATCGTAATACTTTCTACATTAGGTTTAGTTGAGTAGCCAGTGGCAACTATAAACCGAAGTGCACTAATGCCTTATAGTAATAGTCAGATGTACGCTATAGTTAACGCTGTAGAAGAGTATCCCGATTTTTTGCCCTGGTGTGCTGCCAGTAAGGTACTGACTCAGTCGAAAACTTCGATGGAAGCATCTATTTTAATGAAGAAGGGTAAATTGAATCATAGTTTTAGTACTAGAAATATGCTCACAGAGAATGAAATTATCCATATGCAGTTAATTGATGGCCCGTTTAAAAGCCTGTCGGGTGACTGGAAATTTACGCCTTTATCTGAACAGGCCAGTAAAATAGAGCTGCATTTAAATTTTGAATTTTCAAATCGTATTATCGGTATGTTAATTGGTCCGGTTTTTACCCAGATCGCCGATTCGCTGGTGGATGCTTTTTGTCAGCGCGCACACCAAATTTACAGAAAATAGAAACTATTATGCCTGCTCAAGATATTACAGTTGAAATTGCGTATGCAACACCGGAGCGACAAGTGATACTGGAGTTACAGGTTGCTGATGCTGCAGTCCCTAGAGAAGTAGTAGCAAACTCTAACATCGACACTTATTTTCCCGAGATAGATAAACAGTTGTGCGATATTGGAATTTTTGGAAAAGCAATTCGTCCAGGTCAGACTTTAGAAAATGGTGATCGAATTGAGATATACAGGCCTTTGTTAGCGGATCCTAAAGAAGTACGTAAGAGACGTGCTGCTGAAGGTATGCGCATGAAAAAAGGTGGAGGTAAAGAAGAAGTGGAAACAGGTAGCAAAGCCAACTGATCCAGCAGTCAGCTTAAAGCTTACCTTTGATATCGATTAAAATATCTGCTTCGTAAGTTAGTACCATTGTTTTTAACTCTGAAATTTTTTCTTTGCCGTTGAATAGGTAATACACATAATGTGCCTGATTGGCATGGTACTGGTCATTAATGGCTGGGGTGCCAAGTAAAAACTCAACCTGTTTTTTAGTCATGCCGGTTTTTAATTGCTCGAGTTTTTGCTGGTCAATCTGATTGCCCTGGGGAATATCCATGCGGTAAACACAGGCCTGTAATGTTATAATTAAAAACCCGATGAATATAAGTAGTCTGACTTGCATAGTTTTCAAATGAAGATGTCGCTGATTAACAGGTCGATGATGATACTTTGCAAATCATAAAACAGCAATGTCTGTAAACAAAGGAACTCAATTTATATGCAATCTTCTGATATTAAAAAAGCCGGTCTCAAGGTTACCTTGCCCAGAATGAAGATTCTGGATTTACTGGAAAATAGTGGTGAACGACATTTAAAGGCTGAAGATATCTACAAAATGTTACTGGATGCCGATGAAGATATCGCGCTGGCTACTGTTTACCGTGTTTTAACCCAGTTTGAAACGGCAGGGCTGGTCAATCGTCATCATTTTGAAGGTGGTCATGCTATTTTTGAACTTAATGACGGTGAGCATCATGATCACCTGGTCGATATAAAAACAGGCAGAGTGGTCGAGTTTTATGATGAGATTATCGAGAAAAGGCAAAAAGAAATTGCCAAAGAAAACGGTTTCACGATTAGTGAACACACAATGATTCTATATGGCAATTTTGAAGAGTAAGTAGTATACGTTCTATTCAGTCCTGACAATATCATAAAAACGATCCTAATCTATCAGACAATCTGAATGTTTCAGAGGTTGATAAAACGGTCGCTCACGTGAGGATGTGTGACCATCAAGTCTGTGCCAGCTGCTGACATTCATGGTTGCCTTGGTAATAGACATGTCAATGGACAGCAGGTATTTAAGTTTGCTAAATCGAATCAATCCTACGACCCATTGGTGTTGTATAGGAGCTTATATCGAATGTGTAAGTGATGAATGAGAGCATATGAAGAAAATAATGCGGCAGATCACATTCTTTACGCGTGAAATAACCCTGAGTATTTATGAAACATTATCAAGTTGATTTCATTGAAAAATAAAATCTATTTTACACAAAATTAACAGGTGTATCACGAGGAAAAATATGATGACCACACGCCAATCGACTGTATCCGCATACCAGCAATTTCTCAAAGAATACCCCACATACACCCAAACCGGCATCATAGACGATCTGCGAAAAACTGAATATCAGCGTTTAGACGAGCAACAACAATGCTATCTTGATTACACAGGTGGCGGCCTCTATGCTGAAAGCCAATTAGATAAACATTTCGCCATGCTGCGAAAAAATGTCTTTGGCAATCCTCATTCTGCCAATCCCACCTCATTGGCTATGACGGACTTAGTTGAAGAAGCACGTGCTTATGTGATGCGCTACTTCAACGCTTCCGCAACAGAGTACATTGCTGTTTTTACAGCAAATGCCAGTGGTGCGCTCAAACATGTCGGCGAATCTTATCCTTTTGCAACAGGAGGGCGTTTTCTACTCACCTATGACAATCATAACTCAGTGAATGGTATTCGTGAGTTTGCTAAAAGCAAAGGGGCAAAATGTACCTATGCTCCGTTAACGGTTCCCGATTTACGTATTGATCAGGATAAGTTAGAAGAACTGTTAGAAACAGCCAATCCACAACATAACAATCTGTTTGCCTTTCCTGCACAATCCAATTTTTCAGGGGTTAAACATTCACTGGAGCTGATTGAACTGGCACACAGTAAGGGGTGGGATGTATTGCTTGATGCCGCTGCATTTGTGCCCACCAATCGTCTAGATTTAAGTGTTGTTAAACCGGATTTCGTGGCTTTATCCTTCTACAAGATGTTTGGCTACCCTACCGGAATTGGACTATTGCTGATTAACAAAAGGGTATTCGATAAATTGCAGCGCCCCTGGTTTGCAGGTGGCACGGTTAATTTTGCCAGTGTGCAGGGCAATGGGTTTTATTTAGCAAAAAATGAAGCTGCCTTTGAAGATGGCACGATTGATTATCTGGGTATTCCTTCGGTCAAAATTGGTTTACAGCATCTGGAAAATATAGGGTTGGATGTTATTGCTGAACGTGTGTGCTGTCTTACAGGGTGGCTACTTTCAAAGCTATATGAAATGAAACACAGCAACGGGCGTCCGATGATCAGACTTTACGGGCCAATAAACACCGACAGGCGAGGCGGCACAATCACTCTTAATTTCTACGATCCCGACGAAACATTTATCGATTATCGACGTATCGAAGAACTTGCCAATTACGAAGGAATTTCCATTCGGACTGGTTGTTTTTGCAATCCTGGTGCGGGCGAACTTGCCGAAGGCTTAACGGCCGAAGATATGCGTACGGGCCTTGAAGAAGCTGCGGACATGACGCTACCTCGCTTCGTGCAGCTTATTCAACACAAAGGTAGCAATAAAAGTGCAGGTGCGATTCGCATCTCTGTGGGTATTGCCACAAACTTTGCAGACATTGAAAAGTTCATCCAGTTTGTGCGGACATTAACTGATAAAACAAACCTCAACCTGGGCAAAGTCACATTTGATATTGAAAATTGTCGTGTCATTCGAGATGGATCATAACGTGAAGCGGATTATGTCAGCAAAAACACGAGGACTGATTAGTTTTTATTAGAAGTCATGTCAGCCTACTTTTAACTAAAAAGAAAACCGTCCCCTGATACCCGGAGTGGGTTCCCAAAAGTCGGCTTGCTGAAAGCTGTCACTTAAGATTTCAGCCCGTAAGCCGGTTTGGTACCAATGGCTGTACTTACGGCTCAACTTCTCAATATCTACTATTCTGTTCAAGCATTAACATATATATGGTCTAATTGTAGATATGTATCAGAGAGTAGGGAGTACGCTGACTTTTATGTCGGAAAGAGACTTTAAGGTTTTAAGATGTAGTTCTATGTCAGAACTCAATTTACTGCTTGAAGAATACTCAATTGCTGGATGTAAGCCGATTGGAGATACTGAAGTGTTTGACTGTGAATTAGTTCAGCCAATAAAAATCACTTTTTATCTGGATGATACTGAAGAAATCACGCAAGAAGTTACCCTAGGGAATATTGAGAAATGACCGGTTTGGGTCCAACCTGTGTGAAAACTCCAAAATCCATAAAACACTAAAATTAATTGCCACTTTAGGAGTATATAAACAGTAAATTTAGAGTCCATTAACCACTTCATGCTTGGAAACTTACCTAGTTGAGATAGTATTTACCACAATGATTTTAGTGCAAATAGTTTTTACGCACTCTGGGTCGACTCCTGAGATTGGGGGAAGCTGACGTAATTGACTGCTTCCTTTAACTTAGCGGACTATTTATCTGATCTGATCGATTTTTTTGCTAAATGGTTCAGATCAGGTAAGGGTCAGTTCAGTTAAGAATTTTCCCTTCGCGTTCACAGCGTCTTCGCGAGATTTTGATTATTTCTATAAATATTCTTCTATATTTTTATTAGTGTCAGCAAACAGAATTCCAGGTGTAATCTGAAATTAAACGTTGTTAATCATTTCCTGGGCATGAGCACGGGTCTGCTCGGTGATAGTCATGCCTCCCAGCATGCGGGCTATTTCTTCCAGCCTTTGCTGTTTATCGAGTGCGATGACATCGGTGCTGGTATCACTATCAGTCTTAGTTTTATTTACCTGTAAATGCTGGTGTGCCTGTGAAGCGACCTGGGGCAGGTGGGTGACGCAAAATACCTGTCGATTGGATGCTATCTGACGCAATTTCCGACCGACAATTTCGGCAATACCACCACCAATACCACTATCCACTTCATCAAAAATTAAGGTTGGTATCATGCTTGATTCACTTAAAATAACCTGAATTGCCAGGCTGATGCGTGATAATTCACCGCCAGAAGCGACTTTGTTTAAAGCTTTAACGGCCTGCCCGGGGTTAGCGCTGACCATGAACTGGATTTGATCGATACCATGTCTTGAAAAACTGCCTGTCTGTGGGTTACTTTCCAGCTGAATTTCAAACTGACCTCCCTGCATACCCAGTGTTTGCATAACTTCACTGATTTGTCGCGATAATGATTCGGCGGTCGTTTTGCGTAATTCTGAAAGAGCCGTCGCACTGATCAGGTATTCAATCGCAGCCTGATCTATCTGTTGCTGAAGTTTTTCAACATCCGCTTCATCGAGTAATATCAAATCAAGCTCCTTGTTCATTGTGGTCGCATAATCGACCAGCTCTTCAACCGGTATCTGGTGTTTTCTGGCCAGACTTTGTGCCTGGCTCAGCCTGTTATTTAACCAGTCGAGGCGGTTTGGATCTATGTCGATATTATCCTGATAAAATCGTAACTCTGAAGAAGCTTCCTGGATTTGGATCAGGGCGCTTTTGACAAGTTCTGTGGTGTTATTCAAACTGGAATCGAGTCTGTTTAGTATATTTAATTCTTCTACACAGCGGGCCAGTAGTTGTTGTACCGTTGATTCGTCATTTTCAAACAAAATAGATAAAACGGATGTAGATGTTTCTATAATCTGTCCGGCATGAGATAAACGACTGTATTCGTCCTGTAGGGCAGATATTTCGCCCTGTTGCAGTGATAACTCTTCAAATTCCTGGGTATATAACTTCAACAGGTCTATACGTTGTTCTTTCTGGATAGATTCATCCTGCACCTGCTGTTGACGTTTTATCAAAGAGGACCACTCAATGTATCTGTTCTGAGTTTCTAAAAGTAAACTTGAATCAGGTAGTGATGCATCCAGTAACTGACGTTGAATGCCTGGTTTTTGTAAAGACTGGTGCTCATGTTGACCATGCAGGTCCACCAGCATTTCACCCAATGACTTTAACTGGGTTAAGGTTACCGGCGATCCATTAATGAAGGCTTTACTGCGGCCGTTGGCCTGAATAACCCGACGTAGCAGACACTCACCAGCATCATCCAGTTCATTTTGCTGTAACCACTGTTGTGCATTTTGCAGCTGCGAGGTATCGAAGCTCACGCTAATATCGGCTTTATCGCTGCCATCCTTTACGCTATCGCTACCCGCCCGATCCCCCAGAACCAGCTGAATGGCATCCAGCAGGATCGATTTGCCAGCTCCTGTTTCGCCGGTAAGGGCCGTCATGCCGGATTCAAATTCAATGTGGGTACGATCAATAATAGCGAAATTATTAATCACAATTGATTCTAACATCAGGGCTGGTTACTCCATTTTAATTTGGCCCTTAGAATATGAAAATAATCATAATCAGCCGGGTGTAGCAGGGTTATTTCTTTAGGATAGCGTTTTATAAGTACACTATCGCCATAATTTATGATGGCCTGAGTCGCACCATCAAAACTGATTTGACCAACCATATTGGGCTGGCTCAGTCTAATTTCAATTTGCTGGTTAGCGGGTAATATGATTGGCCGATTGCTTAAGGTATGTGGACAGATAGGCACCAGCGCAATCGCATCCAGAGTAGGGTGCATGATTGGGCCACCACCAGATAGCGAATAAGCGGTTGACCCGGTGGGGGTAGAGACTATTAAGCCATCGGCTCGTTGTTTATTGATTAAATGATGGTTTGTGAAAACCTCAAACTCGATCATGCTGATGGATTGATGACTGTGTAAAATTATATCATTGAGGGCAATATGATGAATTGTTTGCTGATCCTGCATTTGTATTTCACCCTTTAGCAGAAAGCGTTTCTCTACACTGAAATTTCCGCTAAAGATATCCTCTAAATGATTGTCCAGGTTGTCCATAGTAACATCTGCCAGAAACCCGAGACGTCCCAGATTGATACCGAATAGAGGGATTTCAAAATCGACCATATGTCGAGCAGCTTTTAATAAAGTGCCATCTCCACCAACCGATACAGCAAGATCTGCCTGCTGTCCAATTTGCTCCAGGCTCACCTGTGTGTATTCGCCAGACACAACCGGGTTATCCAGATAGTGAATGAGTAAATCTCCATATAACGATAAAGATTTACATACTTTCTGGATTTCCTGTTGATGATTATCACAGGACTGACGGATTATTAAACCGATGGTTTTAAATGGTGTCTTTAGCATAAGCGCTTTACAGTGTGATAATTCAGTTTACAATTCTTGTTATGGTTATTAATACAATTCAATTTTTTCACTGATGTCCGAAAATTACGACCTTGATGAACGTGCTCAAATTCTTTTCAGGCACCTGATTCAATCCTACACTAAAGATGGCCTGCCTGTTGGGTCCAAAAGTTTGGCTAAACAATCTGGCATCGATGTCAGTTCTGCCACCATTCGTAATATTATGCACAAACTTGAAAAGCTGGGGCTGGTTGATTCTCCTCATACCTCGGCTGGGCGTGTACCTACACAGGCAGGTTACCGCTTTTTTATCGATAGTTTATTGGAAGTTGGTGAATTAGGAAAGTCAGCAGAGCAAACTTTAAATGCCACCTTCAGCGGTGATAAAACTTCAAACGATTTAATCAGGAGTGCTTCTGGTATTTTATCTCAGATGACTCAGTTAACCGGGTTAATCAGTGTCAATCGTCCTGCTCGAGTGAATGTGCGCCATATAGAGTTTATGAAGTTGTCAGATCGTCGAATTTTAGTAATTATGGTCATTAACTCTGACCAGGTACACAATAAAGTGATACAGGTTGATCGTGATTACAGCGATCTGGAGTTAACCGAAGCTGAAAAACTGTTGAGCCAGTATTTAATCGGTTCGGATTTTAGTTCAGCCAAGAAAAAGTTGCACGAAGAAATCAAAAGGCACAAAGATGATGTTAATAGCATCATGGCATCCGTGCTGGATGTGATGGGGTTGGTGTGCGGGGAAGACAGTGAGCGGGATTCCTTACTGACTTCTGGAGAATCTAACCTACTGCAATTTGCTGAGTTATCGGATATCAACAAATTAAGAGATATTTTTGCTACCTTTAATCAGAAGCGAGATCTTTTACACATTCTGGAAGGATGTTCAGGAGCGACAGGTGTTCAGATTTTTATAGGCAGTGAATCAGGATATAATGTTTTAAGTGATTGTACCGTTATAGGTGCACCTTATAGACTGGGCAACGATGTTGTTGGTGTTTTGGGTGTGATCGGCCCGACCAGAATTGCCTATGAAAAAGTTATTCCCGCTGTCGATTTAACGGCAAGATTATTAAGTTCAGCCTTGAATACTCAAAAATAATCCACACATACTGCCGCAGTATTAATTTTTTTTATTTCAAACCTCTCAATGGAGCATAAAAATGACATCTGAGCGCAATACACCTGAACAGGAACCCCCGGTGGCAGAACAATTTGAACAACCGGTAGGTGTGGACGAACTCAATGGTTTAACCGATGAACTGGTTGATGATGAAGACATCACCGATGAAAATGATATTGCTGTTGAACTGGCTAAAGCCCAGGTAACCATCAAAGATTACTGGGAACAAATCATGCGTCTCAATGCTGAGATGGAAAATAATCGAAAACGTGCTCAAAGAGATATTGAAAATGCACATAAATTTGCGGTTAAGAACTTTTCAGAAGCTTTATTACCGGTTGCTGACAGTATGGAGATGGGACTCAGTGCAGTAGCCACAGCTGACAATGCGACAATGGAATCCATACAGGAAGGTATATCGATGACGCTGGAGTTATTTATAAAAACTTTACAGAAAAATGGCATTACATCGGTAAACCCACAGGGTGAAAAATTTGATCCGGAACTCCATCAGGCAATGAGCATCATGGAGAGTGATGAAGTTGAGCCCAATACGGTCATGACTGTTATGCAAAAAGGGTATTTACTGAATGAACGTTTGATACGTCCGGCGATGGTGGTTGTATCGAAGGCGAAAGCTTCCTGAGCAGGCATTAAATAACTACTGTTTGCTGGTTTTAATCAATTTATATGCGATTAAATACAGTTGTAATGGTTAACGTTTCAGCAACTCGCTGAATATTTATAAAACTTGTGAAATAACCCCTTGAAAGCAGGGAAAAAGACCTTACTTCTGGTACAAGTTAAATATTTTAGGAATTTGGAGATTTATTATGGGTAGAATTATTGGTATTGATCTAGGTACTACAAACTCTTGTGTAGCTGTTATGGAAGGTGGAAAACCTAAAGTAATAGAAAATGCGGAGGGAGATCGTACAACACCATCTATTGTTGCATTTACAGACGATGATCAGGTACTGGTCGGTCAGCCTGCAAAACGTCAGGCAGTGACTAATCCAAAAGATACATTGTATGCAGTAAAAAGATTGATCGGTCGTCGCTTTGACGAGAAAGCCGTGCAGAAAGATATAAAACTGGTGCCTTATACTATTCTTAAAGCTGATAATGGTGATGCATGGGTTGAAGCGAGGGGCAAGAAAATGGCTCCTCCAGAAGTTTCAGCTCGCGTACTGCAAAAGATGAAAAAAGCAGCTGAAGATTATCTGGGAGAAGAAGTAACTGAAGCAGTT
>CALCSG010000253.1 GCA_937894085.1 uncultured Gammaproteobacteria bacterium
TGCAGATATTGCATGGAGCAATATATCTGTCCATGGCCTCCCAGCATAAGCACATTCAGCAGATTGTATGGTTTCTTTTTATAGTTGTGTCATCGTGGCTTCGGTGAGAATACTGCTCGTTGCCATTTTCGCCAGGGACGGCGTATATGCAGATATTGCATGGAGCAATATATCTGTCCATGGCCTCCCAGCATAAGCACATCGACGTGCGACCGCCAGGGATGGCGGAAGTGCCGGGAATGCAGGAGCATTTCCCGGCCAAAAAAAAAGCCGCTAAAAAGCGGCTTTTTGATATTACTGATGGAACAGCAGTGACTAAGGATGAGATCCTTTTTCTGCATGAGCAATATCAACCAGCTCCATTGCTTTATCTCTGTATTCCTGACGGTAACCGTCTAACTCATGGCCAGCTTCAGGAGTAAAATAATCTTTGAAATTTACGCCATGCTTATGCTCATATGCAATAAATTTCTTTTGCATTGCAATCAGTTCTTGAATTTTAGCTGCTTTATCGCTCATCAATTCTTCCTCTGCACATTGTGCTCTATAAATCTTGGACGAGAATATAAGGGATTAGCCCTTATTCGTCACTATCACCATGGTGGTAGAGATAATACTATTTAGCATTACCTCTGAAATAGCACCAGTAATTCGTAAGATTAAATTAATAACCGCCTTTACGGGTAGACATAGGACAACCACCAATTTTCAAACCCTGCTTGGATGGCATTAAAGGAAACATTTCATACATTTCTTTAGATGAAACCTTACGTCCCCAAATTTTTCCCATCGCTTTCATGATGCTACGCTCATTTGGTTCATCGCCACCCAGAGTTTCGTCGCGAACATAATTAACTACATCCCAATGCTCTTTGGTTGGCTCAATGCCTTCTTCAGCGAAAAGTGCTGTTGCTATCTCTTCATTCCAGTCATTTGCATTTACCAGATAACCTTTCTCTGTTCTTTCTACCGACTCAAGTGCCATAAGTTCTGCCTCAACCTTAGTTTAATAAAAAATGTATTAAAAAATTTCGCTGCGTACTTTCCCATATCCGGCTCAAAAAGTACTTATCCCATTAGTTATATAGTGAGCGAGGTCGGAGTCGAACTGTATTAGGCGTAAAGTTGAGTACACAGTGATTAGAATAACCGAACCAGGATATATTCATTGATTATTCGACTCCGACCCCTGTGGCATAAATTCGACCCTGCTCCCTACGAAACCAGGCCTGCCACCTTCAATAAAAAGTCAGCCTGTCCTATTCCCAGGCCTTTTTCTGTGCCACGACGAATATTGGCCAATGTCTTACGATCCAGCATATCTGCACACAACTCGCGATACACACCCCGAGTATCTCCAGGACCGGTGTCGGAGTCGAGTGACGACTGTTGCGACGTCATGACATTATTTCTAATTATTCCTCCTTCAGCATCACAATCAACGTTAATCGACTCCGACACCACCCCTTCACCGATAAATTCAACAAACAAGGGATGTGGTGTAATCATTGAATCCGCCTTACCCAAAGCATTGGCATGATAGCTGGAATAAGCATAGTCCTCTGGTTTTTTCACAAGTCCTGCCCGTACAGGATTCAGCTCAATATAACGATAGCAGGACAACAGGTAGCTGCCCGTATCGACCAGGCTACTCTTGTAACGACCCTCCCACAGAGAACCACTACGCTGATAGCTTCGATTAAAATACTGAGCATAGCGTCTACCTACAGACTGCATGGTTTTCGGCAACGATTGCTGATCTGAAGGAGTTGCCAGTAAATGGATATGATTATGCATAAACACCCAGGCATGAATAGCCAGGTTATTATCGAAGGCAGCTGTTCTCAGGCATTGATACAGAAATCGAAAATCGTCGGGTCTGGCCAAAATCGGATCGCGATTATGACCGCGCACAACAACGTGCTGAGGTTGATCGGGAATAAAAAGGCGTGGCCTCCGTGGCATGGTTTTCTCCTTGTAGATGGTGACCGGGGTCGGAGTCGAACTGTTTTACGGGTAAATTTGAGCGCCTGGTTATTAGAGCAACCGAGCCAGGCTTAATTCAGTGGTTACTCGACTCCGACCCCTGTGGCATTCATCTGACTCTGGTAAAGCATCATAGGAAATTCATTATAATCAATTACTTAGCGATGCTTTACTCCGGCCCCTGAAGTTCAGCGATTACCGGCCAGTCTTATTGCTCTTAATGATTCTAATACTGTTTCTAGCATTTTAATATCTTTATTTTGTTGAGCTATATCTTTATTTAATTGCTTAATTTGTATATCAATAGCTGATTCTCTACTTAATCACTCTTTCATACTATTCTTCAGCCACAGGGGTCGGAGTCGAACTGTTATTCAAGTAAAGTTGAGTACCTGGTGATTACAACTACCGAGCCTGGCTTAATTCAGTGGTTACTCGACTCCGACCCCTGTGCAATCCCGGCTAGTACTCTATTTTTCCTGTTCTTTATTCACTGCATCTATGCCTTTATGAGGCAGAAAAATCCCCAGACCAAGTAACTGTTTATCCCCGATACCATTTTGTTGCAACAGTATAGATTCCTGCACATCAAGATCACTCAGAAAAAGTTTGCGCGTTAACAACACCCCTTCACTGGTTTGATGCCTCATCAACTTGCCGCTCATCATTTTTTTTATGCGGATATCATGCTGCTTCAGTAATTGCATCATGTTTTCCAGAAACAGGCTTTCATCTTCACTGCCCTGAGTATCAACATAGCGCGCAAATATGGTGGTCAACTTACTTAATTTTCTGGTGGTATAACTACCTACTTTTAATTGATGCCCATCTATATCCAGTGTTTTACCTACCAGAGTATTTATATCATCCAGTCTGTTGCTTGGCAGACGCAGGGTCATTTTAGTTCGGCGCGACACGTTTAAAACTTCTGTTTCGGGGTCTTCCGGACGCATCCACCCATTAGCAGATTCGGCGACATGTATTTGATGTATGGCTGCCTGAGGCTCATCCTGTATCCAGGGTATGTGCTGAATAACCTGTTGTGAAAGCGCAAACCCATGATCAAGTGGTAAAGATTTACACTCTATTTTGAATAACAGGTCCTGTACATCATCAGGTACCTGGTACGTTTCACCCTTGTTTTCGTCTTCTTGCCAGTACATTGTTTTACCTTAGTAGTCAGGGGTCGGAGTCGATATGTGATGCTCTCAACTTGACCTGAATAAATATTCTTTACTGTCCTGTTTTAATTAGGGCTCAGTCTTTTTCGACTCCGACCCCGGTACTTCATATCAGTGCTCTTTTTAACGAATTGCTGTAAAAACAGCTTCCAGCCGGTCTTCCCAGTCTGCAGGTGTGTCTGAGAAAGGCGGCTTTATATCCATCCGGAAGAATCGCTCACCGCCAGCAGCACGCTTTGTAATTACATCTTTCAAATCTTCAAATGATTCGACTTCAGGGTTTTGTAGTAGCACTTCACTTAACCACAGCATAGTTTTTCTCTCTAAATCTTAATTCGGTTGTAATAACGCGCCCGGTAATAAACCCGTGTATTTTGTGCGCTATCGGTAAAAGCGGAGCGTGTATGTAATATATTGTTACATATTACTCCTTCGCCAGAATTCAAGCGGTAAGACACGTGATAAGGTGAGTTAGAGTCCAGAAACTCAAACAAACTGGCTAATGCTTCTTTAGTCAGCGAATCATCGGACCATATAATATTACGCTTACGTTTACTAAATCGCATTGCTAATACAGGGTCTTGATCAGATTCATTCTCCTGCATAAACACAGCACTACAGGTTTGCGGTCGAATTTCTACTCCGTTTTCAATATTTTTGGGAATACGCATGACTTCCAGCTTTGAGAGTGCCCGGATAAAATCAGGATTTTCATTTCGCAGATGGATATAAGCCATATCATGATCTAACAGGTCATTAACCCCACCCTGCTCCGCTGGTTGTTCACAATGTAAAACCATCGCCAGTACACGCTGATGCATGGGGTTATAATAGCCATCTGTATGCCAGCCGATGGCTTTATTAGAATAAGGTATATATAAGTTACCTCGCCCGTGCTCTGTCACCATTAATTTAGTAACTCTATCCTCACGGGCGCATAAGTTTTTATCCAGTTCCTTAAGACCCATTTGCAATCCTATTTGCTTTACTGAAGCCAGATGATCAACTACATCTCCAACCAACTGGTATAAAGCGAAGTTATAGCTATTGATATGATCTTTTAGGACAGATAAAGATTGTTCTGAAATTTCACCATTCGCATTGATATCGATTATAAGTGGAAAATCATTTTTCGAACGCTTTTCGTACGCATCTTGTTTTCTGTCAACCCATAGTTGATAGGCTTTGTTATCTTGTAGATCGAGGTGACTCATAAATCGCTGCCCTTAAATTAGTTTATTAGCGTATTCTAAACCAAGTTATTCGATACTATAAATTTATTGTATATCCCTATGGGGGTAACGATAGCTGTTTAAGCCCTCCCATCAGGTAAGTTTGCAAACGCATCCTACAAGACTAGAATCCCCGCATTCTTGTAATACTCTGATTACAAGACCGATCAACATAACTTATAAGTTAACTAGAGTCTTAATAGGAGACTACACATATGGCAAAGTATGATACTCCAATGCTTGACGAGCTGGAAAATGGTCCATGGCCCAGTTTTATCTCAGGCTTCAAACGTTTACGCGACGATCACCCGGACAAGCGCATCAATGCAACAGCAGACAGCCTGTTAGGTCAGTTAGAGCATTCTTACGAAACTCGTAAAGGTTACTGGAAAGGTGGAACAATTTCTGTATTCGGTTACGGATCTGGCATAATCCCCCGCTTCTCTGAAGTTGGTAAAGCGTTCCCTGAATCTAAAGAATTTCATACTGTACGTGTACAGCCACCAGCTGGTAACCACTATACAACTGGCATGCTGCGTGAACTTGCAAACAGCTGGGAAAAATATGGTTCAGGCCTGGTAACATTCCACGGTCAGACTGGTAACATCATGTTTATCGGTGTTGACTCTGAGAAAACTCAGCATTTCTTTGATGATATCAATGAATATGGCTGGGATCTGGGTGGTGCTGGTCCTTGCGTACGTACAGGCATGTCCTGTGTAGGTGCTTCACGTTGTGAGCAATCCTGTCTTGATGAGCAGAAAGTACACCGTACACTGCAAAACAACTTCACAGATGATGTTCACCGTCCAGCTCTTCCTTATAAATTCAAGTTCAAAGTTTCCGGTTGTGGTAATGATTGCCAGAATGCCATTGAGCGTTCTGACTTTGCTGTAATTGGTACATGGCGCGATGATATGAAAGTTAACCAGGAGGCTTTCAAAGCTTACCTGGGTACTAAAGGTAAACAGTATATTATCGATAACGTAACAACTCGCTGTCCTACTCAGGCACTAAGCATTAACGATGATGACACTCTAGCGGTTGATAATCGTAACTGTGTTCGTTGCATGCACTGCTTAAACGTATTACCGAAAGCCCTGTCTCCTGGAGACGATAAAGGTGCAACAATCTGTGTTGGTGGTAAGCGTACTCTGAAGATTGGTGATTTAATGGGTACAGTTATTGTTCCTTTCACTAAATTTGAAACTGAAGAGGATTACGAAAGAATCACTGAACTGGCTGAAGAAATCATCGATTTCTGGGCAGAAAATGGTCTGGAACACGAACGTTGTGGCGAAATGGTTGAACGTATCGGCCTTGCTAACTTCCTTGAAGGCATTGATGTACCTGTTGATCCAAATATGGTTAACAACCCACGTCAAAGCTCTTATGTTCGTATGGACACATGGGATGAAGAAGCTGAAAAATGGTTTGAACGTAAAGCTGAAGCTGCAAATTCTTAAGAATTTGCAATTCAACTTCACAATCTGATTTTATTATTAATTTTTAAGTATAGGTAAAGATATGTCTGACGCTCCACGTCCACCTATTGAATCTGGTTGCCCTGACGGCTTCCAGTACATGCATCCAATGATGCGCAAGCACTACGGCAACTGGGATTATCATGAAGATCCTCAGCCAGGTGTGTTAAAGCACGTTACTAAATCTGGCGAAGCCCTGTATACAGTTAAAGCTGGAACACAACGTATACTTGACGTTTACACACTTCGTTTACTGTGTGATATTGGTGATGAATTTGCTGATGGTCACGTTCACTTCACAATTCGTTCAAATATCGAATATATGTTAAGTGATGAATCTCGTGTTCAACCTCTTATCGACAAGCTGGAATCACATGGTTTTGTGGTTGGTGGTACTCGTAACTCAGTTGCGATGATCTCTCATACTCAGGGCTGGTTACACTGCGATATTCCTGGTACTGACGCCTCTGGTGTTGTTAAGTCCATGATGGATGAGCTGATTGGCGAATTCAAAAACTGGAACATGCCTAACCGGGTCCACTTGACAACTTCATGCTGTCAGATTAACTGTGGTGGTCAGGGCGACATCGCGATTAACGTACAGCACACCAAGCCACCAAAGATTAATCATGATCTGGTTGCTAATGTTTGTGAACGTCCTTCGGTTGTTGCACGTTGTCCGGTTGCTGCTATTCGTCCTGCAATGGTTGATGGCAAGCCTTCACTGGAAGTTGATGAGAAGAAATGTATCTGTTGTGGTGCATGTTTCCCTCCTTGTCCTCCTATGCAGATCAACGATGCAGAGCATTCAAAACTGGCAATCTGGGTTGGTGGTAATCACTCAAATGCACGTAGCAAGCCTACTTTTCAGAAGTTAGTTGCTGCTGGTATCCCTAACAATCCACCTCGCTGGCCTGAAGCTACTGCTATCGTTAAGAAGATTCTTAATGTTTATAAAGAAGACGCGAAAGATTGGGAACGTATTAACGACTGGGTTGAGCGTATCGGATGGCCACGTTTCTTCGAACTGACTGAACTTCCGTTCACCAAGTTCCATATCGATAACTGGCGCGGTGCACGTAATAGCTTAAACGCATCTGCTCACATTCGTTTCTAGGAATCAGAGGTTCAGATGAAATTTGCTATTCAAATTAATGAAGGCCCTTTTACCCATCAATCTGCTGATACTGCATATCAGTTTACTAAAGCAGCTATTGAGAACGGTCACGAAATTTTTCGTGTGTTCTTTTACCACGATGGCGTAAATAACGGCACGATGTATGGCGTACCTCCACAGGATGACCGTAACGTTCAGGCGTTATGGTCTGACCTGGCGGAAAAACATGATCTGGATCTTGTAGTTTGTGTTGCTGCGGCTCAACGCCGCGGCATCATGGACGAAGATGAGGCCAAACGTCATGGTAAAGGTGCTTCAAACATAGCTCCTAAATTCCGTATTTCAGGTCTAGGACAACTAATTGAAGCCGGTATTCAGGCTGATCGTCTGATGGTTTTTGGTGATTAGGAGTAAACTATGTCAGTCACAAAGAAATTTACATATATAAACAGAAAAGCACCATACGGTACAGTTTATGCCCTTGAGTCACTCGAAGTTGTACTGATCGGTGCAGCTTTCGAACAGGAAGTACAGCTGGTATTTGTTGATGATGGTGTTTATCAGTTAACAAAAGGCCAGGATGCTGCTGGTATTGGAATGAAAAGCTTTTCCAAAACCTATGCTGCCCTGGGTGATTATGACGTTAACCAGATTTACGTTTGCGAACAGTCGCTGGCTGATCGTGGTTTGACTATTGATGACCTTCAGGCACTAACTTACGAAGATGAAGATGATGACTGGGCAGAAAAGAGCTCTATGAATCTTGTTAATCGTGAACAGCTGTCTGATTTAATCAGCAATGCTGATGTTCTGTTAAATTTTTAGGGGAGATTATTTACATGTCAACTTTACATACTGTAAACAAGTCGCCTTTTGAAAAGAATTCACTCGACACTTGCCTGTTACTCATCAAAAACGATTCTACCGTTTTATTAATAGAAGATGGTGTTGCTGGTGCTTTGCAAAATACAACTGCTTCTCAAAGCATCGCTGATGCCATGAGTGAAGGTGTAAAATTTGCTGTTCTTGGTGAAGATCTAAATGCTAGAGGTCTGCCCGCAGACCGTGTTATCAATGGCATTTCTGTTGTTGATTATGCCGGATTTGTTCAGCTAGCTGCTGATCATGACAATGTTCAAAGCTGGTTGTAATCGATTTTATTTTTGTTTTTTAATATTAAAGCTTAATTTTTAAGTTTTTAGGAGATTTATCATGGCTCTAGAAGTAAACGGTAAAAGTTACGAAGTAGATGAAGAAGGTTACCTGGCTAACCTGAACGAGTGGGATAAAGATGTTGCTGGTGCACTGGCTGCTTCTGACGACGCTGAACTGACTGATTCACACTGGGAAGTTATTAACTTCTTACGTGAGTACTATGAAGAGTATCAAATTGCTCCTGCAGTACGTGTTTTAACTAAAGCAATCGGCAAAAGACTAGGTAAAGAAAAAGGTAACAGCAAGTATTTGTATGAGCTGTTCCCTTATGGCCCAGCCAAGCAAGCCTGTAAATACGCAGGTCTTCCTAAGCCAACTGGTTGCGTATAGTTTCCAGTTTAAAGTCAATCGAAGTTGCCCGGTTTAGACCAGGCAACTTTGGTTACCTTCATTTTTAGTGATTAAAAGAAAGCCTCGTGATAAGGGTCATTAACTAAGTTTTCTTTTAACCAACTAGCTTCCTGAGAGATAGATTGTCAATGAGCACTTTTTTTGCATTGTTATTCTGGTTCGCAACAGTAGTCATCGTACTGGGGCTAGCCTTTAAAATCAGACAATACTGGGTAACTCCCGCTCCCTTAAAAATTCCTACTACGCCAGCCCCTACTACTCAGGCCGGTGTTGTCTATCGAATGGCTAAAGAAGTTATTGTTTTTGAAAGCCTGTTCAAATCAAATAAATGGATCTGGGTCTTTGGCTGGATGTTTCATGTGTCTCTGGCCCTCGTTCTGGCACGTCATATCCGTTATTTTCAGGAACAACCCTGGTTCTGGGTCAATATCATCCAGCCTTTTGGTAAGTATGCTGCTTTTACCATGGTTATAGGGTTATTAGGATTACTGGCACGCCGCTTTGTGGTAGCACGAGTTCGTTATATTTCAGCTCCTTCTGATTATTTAATGCTGATTATGCTGATATTTATCGGTATTAGTGGACTGGTAATGCAACTTGTTGTTCGTCCGGACATCATCGCAATTAAAGAATTTTTCCTTTCCTGGATGGGTCTTTCCATTGTCGATATATCATTTAATACTCCGTTGATTATCCACTTATCTCTGGTTGCTTTACTGATGATTATTTTTCCATTCAGCAAACTGTTACATGCTCCCGGCGTTTTCTTTAGCCCGACTCGTAATCAAATCGATAACCCACGTGAAAAAAGACATATTTCCGATTGGGCTGCAAAACTTGAAACAAATAATAAGGGTTAGGAGATAGATAATGGCTGATTTTGAAACTCCAGAGTTATTTAAACATATCCATATTCCAAAACCTGTTCCAGGTGCTATGGAATCTGTCGGGCCCTTTATTGCAAAACCAGATCATCAAACAGCTTTAGGTTTTCCTGCCGAACTGGTTGATAACTGGGAACAAAAGGCTGTCGACGCCATGGGCGAAGCGGTAAAAAAGTACCGTGGTCTCGCCGTTTTCCTTGATTCTTGTGTGAAATGTGGTGCCTGTACCGATAAATGTCATTATTACCTCGGTTCCAGTGATCCTAAAAACATGCCGGTTGCGCGTCAGGATCTATTCCGTTCCGTGTATCGCAAATATCACACCCCTGCAGGAAAATTCCTCAGTAAACTGGGACTGGAGTGGTTAATCGGTGCCAAGACTATGGACAAGAGTGTTCTGGACGACTGGTATAACTATTACCACCAGTGTTCTGAATGCCGTCGTTGTTCGGTATATTGCCCCTACGGTATAGATACAGCTGAAATTACTATGGCTGCTCGTGACGTCATGGCCCAGATCGGTCAGGGCATGAAATACAGTAATGAAATTATCGCCAAAGTATACAAAATTGGTAATAACCTGGGATTACCCGAGCCTGCTCTGGCAGATACTCTGGAAGGTCTGGAAGAAGATATCGAAGACGAAACAGGTGTAAAGGTTGAACTGCCCCTGGATAGAAAAGGCTGTGACATCCTGTTAATTACTCCTTCTGCTGACTTTTTCGCAGAGCCTCATGTCGATGGTTTAATGGGTTACGCTAAAGTGTTCCATGAAGCTGGTGTCAGCTGGACAATCAGTTCTAAAGCATCAGAAGCCGCTAACTTTGGTCTGTTTATTGGTAACTATGACAATATGCGCAAAATTTCTCTGCGTATTCGTGAAGCAGCTATCGACCTGGGTGTTAAAAGAATTGTGTATGGTGAATGTGGTCATGCATGGCGTGTAGGTTACAGCTTTTTAAATACACTGGCCGGACCTTTCGATTTTCTCGATCAGAACTACCCTATTCCACAGCATATCTGTGAATTTACCCATGATTTAATCAAGAAAGATAAACTCAAGTTTGATCCTTCTGAAAATGACTGGATGACACTCACATTTCACGATTCCTGTAACGTAGCACGAGGTTCACGCATGGGTGATAAGGCAGGTGGACAGTTCACTATTCCACGCGACATTATTAAAACAGTTTGTAACAACTTTGTTGATATGGCTCCCGAAACTATTGGTGAAGGAACCTACTGCTGCGGTGGCGGTGGAGGACTTTTGACCGATGATTTAATGGCGGTTCGTGTGAAAGGCGCTATGCCACGTATGACCGCGTTGACCAATGTAGTTAAGGAGGATGGCGTTACACATATGGCTGCCATTTGCGCAATCTGTAAATCACAATTTTCCAAGGTTCTACCTTATTACAACCTGGGTATGGATATGATCGTTAGTGTTCACCAGCTCGTTTCTAATGCAATTATTCTAACCGGTCAGGAAAGTGAAAAAGGCGAACCTGAAACGGCTGAGTCAAAACCCGAATAAGTAATTATTTAGAGTTTTTATATTTTAATTTTTTATATTTTCCAGTGAAAACTGTTAGTCACAGGAGCTAAAAATGGCAACTAGCACAAAAGAGATGAATACAAAACTTACCTTCAGAAAATACGAAGAAGGTGTAAGCAAGTATACTAATTTAGGCGATAATATTTTCAATGAAGATACTACGTTTAAATGCCCTACCTATGTTCATCGCACACCTCCCTGTCAGGGAAGTTGTCCCTCCGGTGAAGATATTCGTGGTTGGCTGGACATAGTACGTGGTATAGAAACCCCTCCAGAAGGCGTATCTATGCAGGAATATGCTTTCCGTCGCTCTACAGATGCGAATCCATTCCCATCCATGATGGGCCGCGTCTGCCCTGCTCCATGTCAGGATGGCTGTAACCGTAACCAGGTTGAAGACTTTGTTGGTATCAACTCGGTTGAACAATATATCGGTGATACTGCCCATACAGAAAAATTCTCATTTGATAACAGTGCGCCTTTATCCGGTAAGAAAGTTGCAATCGTTGGTGGTGGTCCGGCTGGATTAGCTGCAGCCTATCAATTACGTCGTATGGGTCATGAGTCTGTTGTTTATGATGATCATGATGAACTGGGTGGTATGTTCAAATATGGTATTCCCGGATATCGTACTCCTCGTGAATTCCTGAATCATGAAATTCAGCGTATTCTGGATATGGGTGGAGTCGAAGTTAAACTTTCTACCCGTGTTGGTACTGACGTTAAGGTTGAAGATCTCGAATCCAATTTTGATGCTATTATCTGGGCTATCGGCTGCAAAAGTGGTCGCGGTCTACCCGTTCCTAATGCAGATGCTCCAAACTGTGTATCAGGTGTTGCTTTCCTTGAAGCTTTTAATAAAGGAACCATGCAAGTTACTGCCAGTAAAGTCGTTTGTGTCGGTGGTGGTGATACCTCAATCGACGTTGTGTCGGTTGCTCGCCGTTTGGGCAAAATCGATACGCTTCCAGAAAATGAATTACCAGAACATGTTATTGGTGGTTATGTTGCTCATGACTCAGCTTATGCTGCAGCACGTGACGGTGCTGAAGTCACATTAACTTCGCTGTTCCCTCGCGCAGAAATGACAGCTTCTGAACATGAAGTTGATGACGCTTTACGTGAAGGTGTCGACATTCAGGATGGTGTAATGCCGGTTGAAGTTATCGTTGACGACAAAGGTCGTGCAATTGCACTAAAGATGGCTAAATGTGAAATGGTCGATGGCCGTCCTACACCGGTAGAAGGTTCAGAATACGAAATCGAATGTGATCTGATCGTATCGGCGATTGGTCAATCTGGTGATTTACAAGGTCTGGAAGAATTTGATAACGGTCGTGGTTTAATCGATTCTGACAGCTACTATCGCGTACCGGGTAAAGAAGGACACTTTGTTGCTGGTGATATTATTCGTCCTCACCTGTTAACAACTGCTATCGGCCAGGCATCTGTATGCGCTGAAACCGTAAATGCCTATATGATGGAATCTACTCTTGAGAAGCGTCCTAAAGTTGATGTTCATCACTTTGATTTACTCAATAAATTGAATGAAGCACATCTTAATCCAAAAGGTTATGTTCATGTCAATGAAGACCGTGGAACTGATAGTTCAGATTATGCGGTTCACAACTTTGAAGATCGTTCATCACAGGAAATAATTTCTTCAGATCATCTGTTTCTTGGTCATTTTGCATATGAAGCACGTAATATTCGTAGTCAGGTTGTTCCTTCATCTGAAGAAGTACTGGGTCACTTTGAAGATCGACTGGTACCTCTCAGTGAAGAACAGGCCGTGGCAGAAGCCGGTCGTTGCATGAGCTGTGGTATGTGTTTCGAATGTGATAACTGCGTTATTTACTGTCCTCAGGATGCGGTTTTCAGAGTTAACAAAGATCAGAGAACTACCGGCCGTTATGTTGACACGGATTACAGCAAGTGCATTGGTTGTCATATCTGTTCAGATGTTTGCCCAACTGGCTATATCGATATGGCTATGGGTAATCACTAACATAACGGTGGGTTTATTTGTGAATATTCGTCAACTTTCAAAAGTTCTATTGGCCTCAGCTATTTTGCTGTGGTCAGTAGGCAGCTTTGCTGCTAGTAATTACAGCGGTCCTAACCGTGATGCAAGCGGTAACATTGTACCGACACCGAAAGGTGAAAAATGCGTTGAACCCACTGCAGATATGCGTGCTAATCACATGGAGTATTTACTGCATAAACGTGATAAGACGATGCATGAAGGTATTCGCACCAAACAGCATAGCCTGGTTGAATGCATCCAATGTCACGTGACTCCAGGTGAAGATGGAAAAGTGGCTCGAATTACGAATGAAAAACATTTTTGTGCCAGTTGCCATCGGTCTGCCAGTGTGACACTCGATTGTTTCGAATGTCATGCTGATCGACCCGCTGAATACTTTAGTAGTGAGCTACCTCATAAAGATGTTTTCGCATTAAATCCAGCTTTAACAACGACACCTCACGTTGTATTAAACAGGAAGGTTCAATAATTATGGGCCAGAATGATATGAATAATACCAATAAAATTGATCAATACCGTCGTCGTTTACTCGGTGGTTCTGCTGCGGCTGTAGCTGGTTTAGCCCTGGCTCCCGGTCTAATTTTAAATACTGTTCAGGCTAAACCTGCTGCAGATGCAGTTTCCAGCAAGAATCGTTGGGGTCTATTAATTGACACTACGAAATGTGCTGATGGTTGCTCTGACTGTGTTACAGCCTGTAATACTGAGCATGGATTGCGTAAAATAGACCATGGTTTATCTGAGAGTAAAAGCGAAGCGATCACTTCACAGTGGATTCGTAATGTAACGCTTAAGAATAAATCTACAGGACACACGGTGAATATGCCGGTCATGTGTCAGCACTGTGAAAACCCTCCCTGTGTGGATGTTTGCCCGACAGGCGCATCTTTCAAACGTGATGATGGCATTGTACTTGTTGATAAACATATCTGTATCGGTTGTCGTTATTGCATGATGGCCTGCCCTTACAAAGCTCGTAGTTTTATCCATGAGGCACTCACCGACCAATTAGCGGTAGCACCCAGAGGCAAAGGAACTGTTGAGTCATGTACTTTGTGTGTACACAAGGTTGACAACGGTGACGGTACCACGGCCTGTGCTGAAGCCTGTACACATGGTGCCATCACTTTCGGTGATTTAAACGACAAAAGCAGCTTAATTTCCAAGAAACTTGAAATGTCTGGTGGTCGTCAATTACGCGCAGAACTCGGCCTGAATACAGGCGTACGTTATCAAGGTTTATAGCTTTAGGATTTGCTGCAATGAAAAATATTCGCTACACATCAATTGAAGGTAATTCGCTTAAATTCCTGGGTTTATTAGGAGTTTTTGGCTTTTTTATCTTACTTGGTTTTCTTGCTTTCCTAAAAATGGAACATGAAGGTCACTGGATAACCGGTATGAATAACCAGGTCATCTGGGGGATGCCGCATATTTTTGCCATTTTCCTCATTGTCGCTGCTTCCGGAGCTTTAAACGTTGCATCAATAGCTTCAGTTTTTAACAAGAGTTTTTACAAACCTCTGGCAAAGTTATCTGCGGTTTTATCACTTGCCCTGCTGGCAGGTGGTCTGGCTGTCCTGTTACTCGATCTTGGACGACCTGATCGTTTAATTGTTGCAATCACTTATTATAATTTTAAATCAATATTCGCCTGGAATATTATTCTTTATACCGGTTTTTTCGGCATAGTAGGTATTTATCTATGGACCATGCTGGACTGGCAGGTTGAGAAATATAAGCGAATTGCCGGTACTGCAGCCTTTATCTGGCGCTTAATACTGACTACCGGTACGGGTTCAATCTTTGGCTTTCTGGTGGCGCGATCAGCTTATGATGCCGCAATCATGGCACCAATGTTCGTTATTATGTCATTTTCCTTCGGACTGGCTATTTACATTCTTGTTCTATTGGCGAGTTATAGATGGACCGGTCGTGAATTAGGCGACGTTGTAATTACTCGATTAAAAAACCTGCTAGGTGTGTTTATCGCTGCTACCCTTTATTTTTCCCTGGTTTACCATTTAACAAACCTGTATGCGACTGAACATCACGGCATAGAAGCATTTGTACTGATGAAAGGCGGTATCATTACTAACATGTACTGGCTAGGACAAATCATACTTGGCACTCTAATTCCACTTGCCCTGATTTACTGCCCTCGCCCGGCAAAAAGCAATACCATGGCAGTAGTCGCTTCAGTACTGGTTATTTTAGGCGGTCTCGCTTCTTTATATGTCATTTTAATTGGTGGTCAGTCATACCCTATGACCCTGGTACCGGGTTATGAAGCTTCTTCTACTTTTGCTGATGGCGCTATTACCGTTTATAGCCCAAGCATCTGGGAATTCATGCTCGGTATGGGTGGTGTAGCGATAGCACTTGTTATTGTTACTCTGGCAATGAAAATTTTCAGGCTGCTACCGGATAGTCTGTCAGATAAAATTGCAGACCCTCACAAGTCATAAAAGAAGAATTACATAATAGTTGCTCTTCAGTAACGCCTGTCTATAATGACAGGCGTTTTTCATTGCCGGCTCTTAAATGTCCTCTTTTTATATTTCTGCAGCACATAAATCATCTGGTAAAACAACCCTGTCTATTGGCATTTCTGCTGCTATCCGACAGCGCAAGCTGAACATCCAGACATTTAAAAAAGGTCCGGATTATATTGATCCAATCTGGCTTGGTCAGGCCTCAAAAAATTCCTGTTACAATCTTGATTTTTATACTTCTGGTAAAAGCTTTATAGTTGACCAGTTTAACCAGTATCGTGCTCAAAAGGATGTTGTTCTGGTAGAAGGAAATATGGGTTTATTTGATGGAATGGCCCTTGATGGCAGCGACAGTAATGCAGCCATGGCAAAACTGCTTCAGCTGCCGGTAATTTTGGTTGTGGATACGTCAGGCACCAGTCGTGGAATAGCCCCTTTGCTTAATGGTTACCAGAGTTTTGATGATGAGATTGAGTATGCAGGTGTCATCCTCAACAAGGTCGCCGGTAACCGGCACCGAACTAAATTGACCAATGTGATACATGAGTATACTGATTTTAAAATTTTAGGGGCTGTACCCAGAAACACCGACATTCAGGTGACAGAAAGACATCTCGGCTTAATTCCGGGAAATGAAATGCCGGAAGAATCTGAAAGAGTAATCGAATTATTAGCAGCTCAGGCTTCTGAATTTATTGATATAGATGCTTTATTAGCCATTAAAAGTAAGAGAGCCCTTGATACGACTCCCGTTATTCAGCCCTCTATAACAGAAAATAAAAGCCCCACAAATTTACAAATAGCGGTCGCAATGGATCAGGCTTTTGGATTTTATTATCCGGGTGATCTACAACAGTTTGAATCAACAGGTGTTGAAATTATTCCGTTTAATTGCCTTAAAGACTCACAGTTACCATCTGATATTGATGGTTTATTCATTGGCGGCGGCTTTCCTGAGACCCAGCTTGCTGAATTATCGGCTAATCAATCGATGATTAATTCCATTAAAAGAGCGATACAACAGGGCTTACCCACTTATGCCGAATGTGGAGGCCTAATGTATTTATGCAGTAACCTGACATATAACGGCAACACTTACCCCTTATGTGATGTAATCTCTGCAACAGTCAATATGCATAAAAGACCTCAGGGTAGAGGTTATGTAATTCTTGAAACCAATGATACTCACCCCTGGTTTACTGATAACAGGCAGACAATTAACGCACATGAATTTCATTATTCTGCAATACAGGGATTACCTGAGGATACTAAATATGCTTATACTATTAAAAGGGGAACGGGTATTGATAACATAAATGATGGTATAATTTTGTATAATTTGGTCGCAAGTTATTCTCACCTCAGGCACACAGATGAGTGTTTGTGGGTAGATAATTTCGTTTCTTTCGTTAAAAGATGTAAAAATAGAGTGCAAAATGATTAAAGTAACACCGGACGCAGCAGAACAAATTCAATTTTCAGCTAAACAATCGGGCATAGTAGACGCCATTTTGCGTATTGCTATTAAACAGATTGAAGATGGTTCGCTACATTATGCAATGGGTTTTGATGATGCTATTTCACATACGGATCTTCGATTCGAAGAAGCCGGTATTCAACTGGTTATTGCGGAAGCTTCTCAGGTTTACGCCAAAGACATGACAATAGATTATGTTGAACTCGACAATGGTGAGAAAAACTTCATCTTTGTTAATCCGAATGACAAAAATTTCTCCCCCTCATCTACGGAATAATTGTTAATGCCCGGCGACTCTCAGCAAAATGCAGAAAGTTCTTTACAGCTTAGCTTTAGATTTCTGCCTGAATTAAGTTCTTTTCATCGGGCAATTCAATGTGTTTTCCGATGTCGTGCGGTCGCCTTTCTTGCACTACTCTTTGTAAGCCTGACTGGTTTGTTTCTGACTGCTTTCTGGCTACCTCCCACACAGAGTAGTACAGGAAGTTTAATTTTTAACCTGTTGATTTTTTTCTCTCTTGCCCTGTTAGTTATCAGCTTTTACCTGATCTGGATTGATTTATTAAAACCCATTCTGGATATTGAAGAATGGTCCCAACAGATGCGCAGTGGTCATCTCGACTATAAAACAAAAGTTCCAGAACATGGCGATTTATCAAAACTGACCGAAGATTTAAATGACCTGGGTACAATGATGTACCATCTGGCAAAAGACACTGAAGAACAACTACATCATCATACTCAACATACTGAGCTAAAAACCCAGTCACTTGGCATTCTTTACGACGTTGCTGCCAGTATTAATATTTCCAGTAGTCTGGATGACCTGTTAAAAAGATTTCTCAGGACATTAACAGAAGTTCTGCACGCCGATGCAGGGGCCGTTCGGCTACTCAATCAGGATGACCAGATGGAGTTAGTGGCGAGCATTGGTTTTGACGATGAATTAATTAAAAAAGAACGCCTGCTACCGACTGAAAGCTGCATCTGTGGGCAAGTTGAAAATTGTGATGACCTGATTTTTCAGGACAGTGTTCTACCCTGCAATAAAAAAGTAGGTCACCAGTTTTTTGGTGAAGACATGGGGTTAATTGCCGTTCCGTTGCAATACCAGGGTAAAACACTCGGTGTGTATAACCTGTTTGTACACAAAGAAATCTACAAGCAGAAAAACAATAACGATTACAAGGAATTATTTACCAGCATTGGGCGTCATCTCGGTATGGCTATAGCCAAAGCACGACTGGATGAAGAATCAACAAAAATCTCTATCATGCATGAACGTAATCGCCTTGCCTTCGAATTACATGATTCTCTTGCGCAAACTCTGGCCAGTATGCGCTTACAGGTTAGAGTTCTCGATGAAATGCTACATCAGGATGATGAAGCGGCAACCTGGCAACAACTGGAAAGAATAGAAAGTACAGTCGATGAAGCCAATACTGAACTGCGCGGACTCATCGCTCATTTCCAGGCACCGATTAGAAAACAGGCTTTAGTACCTGCGGTTCAGGATATTGTTAAACGTTTCAGGACAGAGTCTGATATTCATATCTTTTTTCAGCATACTATCAATCAACCACTTGAATTATCGGACAAATATCATCTGGAAGTCATCCGTATCATTCAGGAAGCTTTAAATAATTTGCGTAAACACAGCGAAGCCAATGTTGCTCGAATCATGATTAGACTTCGTGACAATGGCAGATTACACATATTAATTGAAGATGATGGCGTAGGGCTTAAAACTTTACCGGAGAATGGCAAACCAGGTGAACAAATTGGTCTTAAAAGCATGAAAGAAAGGGCATCTAGACTCAAAGCAGATTTTGCCGTAGAAAGTGAACCAGGAGAAGGAACCAGAATAATATTTGAATTTGATCTTAATAAAGCACAATCAACCCAAGCTTCTGTTAAAATTGATACAAGCTTTAACCTGACATAAAAAAAACTATATGAATTTACGCGTACTTGTCATTGACGACCACACCTTGTTTCGTGAAGGCCTGGAAGGCTTATTAACCCGTCGGGATATCGATGTCATTGCATCGGTTGGAGATGGAGAGACAGGCATCAGGTTAGCACAGGAATTGAATCCTGATATTATCCTGCTGGATATGCGAATGCCTGATATTAACGGCCTGGGTGTCCTTAAAAGACTGAATGAATGTGGATTGACCATGCCAATCAGTATGCTCACCACCAGCACAGAAGAACGTGATCTTGTCGAAGCATTACGTAATGGTGCCAAAGGTTATTTACTGAAAGATATGGAACCAGACTCTCTGGTCGTCGCATTAAGAGATATAAAGGATGGCAAAACCATCGTTGCCCCTGCTCTGGCTCCAATTTTAGCCAAGGTTGTACAGGGTAACGTTCCAAATTCAAAAGATCAAAAAACCCCTTTTGAAGATTTGACACCAAGAGAAACCGAAATTTTAGGCTTACTGGCCGAAGGTCAGAGCAATAAGGTGATTGCGCGCAATTTAGGAATATCGGATGGTACCGTCAAACTGCATGTAAAAGCCATATTACGCAAACTCAGTGTTCACTCCCGGGTTGAGGCAGCAGTACTGGCTGTAGAGCATGGACTGAAAGATTCCCAGAAAATTTCTGATTATTAATTTGGTGATTAGCAAAAAGGCTCAGTAAATTTATTTTAACATGTTGATTACGATCAATATCGACATGTTTGTAGCCGTAATCTATTATACATTCGTCACAATCTTCAAAATGGATACCGGCTAAGAACATGCCGGTATGACGATACTCATTAGCACAAATTTAATGTAACAACTGAAAATCATCTCCTGTGTAGCTTACTTTTGCCTGGTATTTTGTAGGGTACACTGTGCGCACAATTGATGTCGGTACTGAAATTCAATGGTGCGCACGGTTCACCCTACCAAAAATTTAATCAAACC
>CALCSG010000254.1 GCA_937894085.1 uncultured Gammaproteobacteria bacterium
GAGCGAGTGGCGAACAGAAATCTTAGTTGGTAGGGAAAGCTGAGCACGCATCGGCTCATGGGGAAGTACTTCATCCACCAGTAAGGCGGCACTTTCTGCCATGCGTCTTGCTCCGCAACTGGGACAGAAACCACGTCGTTTACAGCTGAATGCGACCAGTCTTTCCTTGTGACAGGTGCTGCGTTGCACACGAAGGAATCCATGCTTCAGTCGGCCACATTTAAGAAATTCATCGAATTCATTTTGTATACGACTGGGCAAAGGCTTGCCTTGTTCTGACATGTAAGTTAAACCCTGGATAGTGTCGATCGATAATGCGTATAGAAGGGTTTATTCTGGCCTGTGACGTTCGTGTAGAGACCGGGGTGGTGCGCTTTCCTTAAGTGCTGTTGTTCTGGACATGTCTGCTTCCTTTCCATGGAGGCAGTATATGTTCTCATAATATTCACAGCCTGTGTATCAAAAGCTATAAGTCACGAATGGCTCCTATGTCCATGTCAGGGTCAAAGCGAAAATAAGGTAATTTTACAAAAGTAAATATCCACCGGCAAAGCCGGGGGCTTTAGTTTGTGAGCCGCTCGAAGCGGCATTAACGGAGCTATCGCTCCTTTAACCCCCTAAAGGGGGGGGGGCTGTCTGTTAAATCAATTTCAATTGATCAATTCGTCGATCTTCCTTATCCTGATGCTTAATATATTCCCTGATTACCTGTTCATCTCGACCCACTGTGGATACAAAATATCCTCTCGCCCAAAAATGCTGACCAACATAATTTCGCTTTCGGCCTACATAGGTCCTTGCTATATGGATCGCACTTTTACCTTTTATAAATCCAATAACCTGAGATACTGAATATTTCGGCGGTATTGAGATCATAAAATGCACATGATCAGTCATCAAGTGACCTTCTTCAATTACACTTTCTCTTTGCCGAGATAGATGATGAAAAACTTCTCCCAACTCTTTCCTAATTTCTCCGAACAAAACTTTCTTCCGATATTTTGGGATAAATACTACGTGATATTTACACTCCCAACGAGTGTGGTTTAAACTGTTTACTTGTCTCATGGTTTTTCCTTAGCGTGTTGCTTGGCGGCTCACGCTGGGGAGTTACTATGAGATTCCCGTTTCTGTCAAACTGTGATGGCCTCCCCAGCAGAGCTGGGGGGTCTCCATTTTTTACTAGACAAATATAGATGATTCTGGTTATTCTTATGACCGCTATAGGGAGAGCATGCAATAACTTGAATTGATATCTAAAGGCAAAGGAGCTAAAACTTTTTTATCCTGGTATGTCCATAAACTGTGCCGATAAGAGATCTGCGTCATCTTACATCACCGGAATAAATCTGAATGACTTCCTGTTCGTTCAAATCTAATTACCTTTTCACTAACCCTGTAGATCAGCAACCAATCTGGTTCAATATGTAGGTCACGGTACCCACTCCAGTTACCGGTTAATGGATGATCACGATAAACGGGAGGTAAGGACTCTTCTTCAATCAACAACCGTAGAGGTTCTTTGATTTTTTGCATATCCTTGCCTCGTTTTTTAGCCTTCTTCAAATCACGCTTGAACTGACCTGTGTATTCAATCTGACGCATCAAATTTCTAGCTGGTCGAACAGATCGTCAGCATCCTTGGCCTGATAAAGATCTTCACCAGCTTCACTTCGATTTAGAGTCTCCACTGTTTTTGTATTAGGGATTTTAACCACCTTTCGCATATAAGCACGAATTGCCTGTGAAGGAGTAATGTCTTGTGCCTTACAAAAGGCATAAAAAGCATCTTTAAGATCAGAGTCTACTTTCGCTCGGATTACTGTATCAGTCATTTTTCACCTGGTTGCAGAAGATGGAATAGCTATTATGTAGCTACTAAATAGCCATTGCAAGCAGCAATCGCGACAAAATAACAATGTATCTCATGTCTTTCTTTTTAATAGGGCGAGCAGAAAAAGCACGACCAAATGTGAAAGCACGAATGACCGGTTAGTCCATGGAACGGAGATAGGGCGTACCACCTGCAATTGACCGGTTCTGGCACGGACTGGCCATTTATTTCTTGTGCCGAATGACAGCAATAGAGAAACCTGAGGCAAGGATATATCAGATATTATCATGAGCTTATTTTTCTATTCTGCAGGATCAAGTCTGAGACACTCAAATTAATTAACTCACAATATTAACCTTCGTGTACTTCGCTCCTTCGCGGTGAATATCTTTTGACTCTTTATTTCGTGCGAAACACTTGCTGGAAACGTTCATTCAGCACTTTTTGCAGCCCCTGCTCCGTACCCGGCATACACAACCAGTCCAGTTCCATATTTTCTAACTGCTCATTACTATTAACGATTTGATGCCCTAAACCGGATTTATTCATCTGCTCTAACTGGTATTGCATGCGTAATGCTTTATCTTCTGCCGGGCTTTCAACCCCTTTTGCTATTTCCAGTTGAATACACAGCATTTTGCGTTGTGCTGCGATGGCATCACGATCTAAATCTGTCTGTGCGGAATTTCTGCGTGCCTCAATACGATCGGATAACGTCTTATCCTGTAACTGTATCGCATCCCACTGCTTTGAAATTTCCTCTAACTGTTGTTCTGTAGCTGCTGAACCCAGCGCTTCCTGTTGTTCGCAAAGTATGGCTTTATGTCTAAGCATTTCTATTTGCTTCGCGTGTTTATTTTTAATGATGCGGGAATGGCTGTCATCAAACTGTGCACAGGCTTTTTCATAATCACGCTGGATTCCTTCAATCAGTTTTTCTGGCAATGAAAGCGGTAACTCAGGGAGTTCACCATACTTTTCCTGTAAAACAGAGAACCGTTGGTCGGACTCAGCTAAATCTTCAGCGGTTCGAGCCAGTTTTTGAATATCTTTAATAACTTCCCTATAGGCATTCAGTTGCTGATCTGTTTGCTCTCTTTTGCCCTGGCGAAGCTGCTGCACATTGTGATAGACAATATCACCCTGCTTTTTAAATTCTTTCCAGGCTTTCTGATCTTCATTGCGGCGGGTTATACCAATCTGCTTCCACCTGATTTGTAAAGTTTTCAGTTTTGCCAGATTCTCATCTATAGCATCAGCTTGCGCCAGCAATTCAGTTTGTTTAATAAGTTGCTGCTTTAAGGCGATATTGGCATCATAAGCAACATCCAGTTTGCTATATATGTCATCTTTAATCTTTGAAAACTGCTTCCATTGTTTTTGCCCGGCCTTGCGTTCAACATCTTTTATCGCTGTAAAATGATCACTGATACTGCGCACTGCAGACTGTACAGATTTATAATCCGGATCCTGTTGCCAGTCTGTCCCATCAAGTAGTTGTTGCAGCTGTTCGACGAACTGCTGTCGCTGCTCAAGATAGGTTTGTCGAGTCTTGTGCCGTTCTTCAAAAAACTCGGCACAGGGCTGGTAAACCTGGTCGGCAGCCAGTTTAAATCGCGGCCAGTATTTATCTGAAATATCCGAATTTCCCAGTGACTTCCACTGTTGCTGTAAATCTTTCATTTCTTTTGAAATTTTATCTGGGTGTTTTTTTGACGTGGTGAGCTGCTCCATGGCTTCACACAATTCAATGTACTTGGGCTCAGTCGCAAAATTCTTCCAGTCCCCCATTTCACCCATTGTTTTACGGGCTTCTTCGAAACGCTCATCAAGAGCCAGTCGATCTTTGCCGCTAAATTGCTGCAGACCTTTATCAACTCTTTCACAAAACTGTTTTGCCCTGGCCAGATTACCGTTGCGCGAAAAGCGAAAAATAGAGCTAATTTTTTTGTGCAAACCATCCAGCTTCTGTTGCCGTTCTGTGGTTGCTTCCTGTTGTATTTTGTGCCAGTCAGCCAGCAGAGCCTGTAAATCATTTGCCAGCTTCAACTCACCATACACAACAGGCCAATGCAGTTTTTTTAAGGCTGAAGATAATTGCCGGCTCTGTTCAGATAATTGTTGAGCGACTCTAAGTTTACCGGTTAACTCAGGTTCGTCCTCTTTTTGTGGGCTTTGTTTCTGCAATATATCTCTGGCTTGCAGGGTTAATTGACTGACAGAGATTAAGGCATTATTCATACTCTGGTAACGATCACCGGCCACGTTGTCCGGGGCACTTTTTTCGCCTAATAGCTGCCAGTCAGTAGTAAACTGTTGCAGTCTGGCCTGAGTATCCTGCAGGGTTTCTATTAAAAGTGGTAAATCTTTACTGCTAATGTCTACAACAAAAGATTCAAGCTCTACAATAAGCTGCTGTTGTGACAGCTGTATTTGCTCAATTAAAATTTGTTGGTCGTATCTATTGTCTAAAACCTGTCGGGATTTTTGATAGCGCTCAATACTGTCAGCCTGTATATCGAAATCCAGCATGTCCCATTGCTTCCGATGGACAGGTACCTTTGCTTTAAACTCCGGCAGCCAGTCGTGGCTACTTAGATACTCCACTTCTTCAATCAGCTTTTCTACCGTGGCCAGGTTTTCAGCATGCACACGCTGTTGCGCTCTAAATTCATCAATTTTAGTTTTAAGAAGTCGTTCGG
>CALCSG010000255.1 GCA_937894085.1 uncultured Gammaproteobacteria bacterium
TAGATAAAGCTGGAAAACAAACACAGGACATAGTCCTGCACGGGAGATAGTCAAGTTTATGTCCCGAAGTACATAGGCTTGAAAGTACTGTTCGGTACCTTGGAATAGAAGTGGATGATGCTCTGGAAATATCTGAGTTAACAGATTGTTGATGTAATTAATCAGGAGGCGTCATGAAATGGAGCTTCCTGGTTTCTCCATACCGGACGTATGAGACAGTAAAGCTTCTGGCTTTCAGTAAAATTAACGAAATTTCAGTATATTCGATTAGGCTTAATCATGGACAAACCGGCCGTTCCTGCATGTACCGGTAATCGGTTCTTCACGGCCCTCAAGAGACATTTAGATGATAGATAACTATAAAAGTCTCCAGGCTTTTTGGCCTGGATACTTTTCTTTACAGGCTGGTGAAGTATTTATCTGGAACCAGGAAGCGGACGATGACCACCGCCTTCAGGTGCACAGGCTAAAGGTCCGTCTCTTCCTCCTGGTGGTGACAGGCAACTACCTTCGACCATATCTCCTCTGGGCGAGGAAAAACTACAGGTGTCATTTGCAGCTTTGTCGGCACAGGCTTCAATAGCCTCTTCCGGTGGCCCACCTCTTCCCCCCTGTTGGGCGTAGGTTTCAGTAAACGGCATTGAGATCAGTAAAATCAAAGCTGAAGCTGTTAATACATTTTTTAAAGTATTATTTCTTAACATTTTTATTTCCTCGTTTCTTTTATTCAGTTTACCAAGTCTAAAGCCTAAATATGGAATGGATAAGGAGAGAAAGTGAATACAATGTGGAGTTTGTTCCAGCATGATAAAACACTATCATTATTTCAGGTGAGTAGAAAAATATCGATACAGACCCTGACTATATTTAACTTACGTCAGTTAACAGCCTGCAGAAGTGTCAGGCTCTACGCAGGCCAGGCGTCAAATCGCTGTTTTTCCAGTTGCATCTCACCTTTGTTACCCCGGTAAATATTGATCCACGCCTGCCAGTTCTCGTTATCGATTTCCGGGTAATCGAGCCGGTAATGACTGCAACGACTCTCTTTACGCATCAGTGAAGCTTTTAATTTCATTTCGGCACTGATAATCATGTTTGCGGTTTCGTGAGCCAGTCTTAATTCGTGCATGTCTGCAGCTCGAAGCATCGGCAGGTGGTGATCTCTGAGTTCTTCGATATAGGCAAGTGCAGCCTTTAACAGGCTCTCTTTTTTAATATACAAAACAAAATTCGGAATCATGATGCCCTGCAATGTTTGTGTAACCCAGGCAGGTCCGAAACCAGCTTGCCTTTTCAGGGGCGCGAGGATTTCATCTTTCACCTGGTTGAGCTTTACAGGTGAAATTTTGAACATTGGTGTTTTCTGTACATAGTTTGCTGCCGCCTTTCCGGCAATAGCTCCCTGAACTGCAGATCTGGCCAGAGAGGACCCTATCTGGGTATAGATAGCACCCGCCATATAAGAGCCCAATGCATCACCTGCCGCGTACAGGCCGGGTATGTTAGATTCACACTGATCGTTAATGGGTACCAGACCCTCGGATTTATGAATGGACATACCGGCTGAAGAACCACCTACAGGTATGCCATGCATGCCGGGAGGCCGACCACCGTCTGCAGGTCCTCCGGGCGGTGGTTCAAAACCTGCAGGCGGTTTACCTCGACCTGCAACTCGATCAGAATCACCCGGAGGTGGAGGCGGGTGGTGGGGCTGATCAAATCCTGCTGGCCTGTAAGGCCCGCCGACGGTTTTATTGCTTGCTGCCATTCCCGGTGGTCCAGCTTCAAGGGGATTACCATTCATGTAAGCCAGGTAATTCATGTCCACACCCAGATCATGGTGAATTTCTACCCCGGTAATTCCCGGTTTACGTTCAAACATGCCATGCCAGCCATCAAAACAGGCGGCAGCATTTTTTGCCTGACCAGGGTGTCCATCATTCCATTCCTTACCCGTTACTTTGGCTCCTATTTTATAGGCCATGACGGTACCATCATGAGTCAAATCATTGATAGGGAATCCATTCGGTTTAAAGCCTCCTGCACCAGTACACAGGATGATGCTTTTTGCGCTAAAGCTGATGACGTTTTCATTATCCATACTAAATCCGGCGGCACCCACGATCTTGCCGTCTTCCTTGATAAGGTGTGTAATCATCACGCGTTCGATAACGGGGATATTGCGTTTCTGTAGCGGGTTACTGAACGGCCTGTTACACAGCACAGAATCAAAGAATCCCCATTCTTTCAACTCGTTGACTCTGGCCTGTGAATGCTCGGCCATCTGTCGGGTGTAAACCGGGTTGCTGGTTCCTAATGCAGAACGCGATACCTCATTGGTAAACTCATCCAGTGTCAGTTTGGATGTTTTCGGGTTGAAAGCAAATATTCCCTTTGCAAAAGGTGTTTGCCCGGATGCACCGAGCCGTCCCTTGGAAACCATCATGACTATGGCACCGGCATCATGTGCCTTGACTGCGGCAAAAAGACCCGCCATGCCACCACCAATGACCAGTACATCTGTTTGATGATCCTGTTTAGACAGGTTGTCAGTATCAAGAGTTACTTTATTATCTGCCCATCCATCAGCTATGCCCATCGACGTGAGAGCTGCCATACCAGCAACTCCACCCGTTAATTCTAAAAACTGGCGACCTGATAACCTGCTATTTTCTGAGTCGCTCATCACTTTGCTCCTATGTGTATGACAGGGTTGACTACATAATGCCTGACCAGCATAACTGCGCCAGTCAGCGCGCAAATTATGATAAAAACGGCCATTAAATAATTGATATGACGTCCAAGTTCGATTGCATGCCAGCTTGCCAGTGAAATAAAGAGGATAGATAAGCTGCCATGAAAATACCGCCAGGCTTTATAATTCACCCCTAGCTTTTTCACTAATCTGTAACGAAACAGGGCAGTTATCCCTAACACAAGCATTAATCCCCAGGCAATCAAACCCAGTATTACACCCGTACTTTCGAAAGTTGTGATAATGGTGATTAATGCATCCAGTGGTTCTACACCAGCCTCAAAAAAACGGGGTAACACAATCAGCACAGGATGCAGTAAAAAAAAGGGGACGATAATGTAGCCTGTCACTTTATGCCTATTGGAAATCTGGCTTAATTTATAGAATTGCGAAATGGTTTTAACATGACGTGTCAGAAATAATTGCTGTAGTAACAAAGCAAAAGCGATAATCGTCAGTATTGAGATTGAATCTTTTAAAACTGTACGCCCTGGAGAATCTCCCGTAATAAACAGCAGCACGGGTAGTGCGATAAAAATAAGTAGCGCGCTAATGATAGTTATTTTTTTCGCAGATATAATCAAATTTAACCCCATGACACAACAACGGGTATGGTTTTTTCCGCTGAAATAATGATTGCATCCACCGGGCAGTACAACCGGCACAGATGACAAATCTGGCAATCGGCGACATATTTAATGACCGCCTTGCCTGTGTGCGGATCAAGTCGAAGTACATCAGTCGGACATGACTTCACGCATTCTCCGCACCCAATGCATCCATTAATACTGTGTATCGACATCGTCTTTTTCCTCATTCATTAACACAAATGATAGGAAAACAATGTGCAGCAAATATGTAGACAACAAGTAGATAGAATGGATTATAGAACCCAGAATAATTCCTCGATTGGTATCTGGTAATTAGCCTGGTTATTAATGGGGAGTTACAATAAGTGCCTATTATTGTGAAATAAATATTGTAACTACTCAGCACCTCAGCCCGTGCCGGCCAAGCATCTACAAGTAACAGAACTCTGTTGCTTAGATGGCGTGGCCTCCGTGGCATGATGTTCTCCTTGATTGTGGCAGCTAGCTTCGTTATCTCGGGGTCGGAGTCGAATTATTTTACGGGTAAAGTTTGAGAGTCTAGCAATAAGGACTACCGAGCCAGGCTTTATTCAGTGGTTATTCGACTCCGACCCCTGCTGAAATAAACATAATGAAATCAATTAGTTAAAAATCTGTTACTTAGAAGCGAGATTAAATATTTAGCTTGAATGTATACGGATTTGTTAGACTTTTTGATGTGTTTTGAACCTTTTAATCTATGCTCATTATTTTTTTAATTGAAAGACCTGTCTTATCGTCACCACTTTTTCACCAGGGTGTTCAGGCGATAACACGGTAATTCGTTGTAAACGATCGGGTTCTGATAGCAACTTAAAACGTTGAACAACACTTTTGTCTACCCCTGTATCAAAGTTAACAACTAGCACATCATCTTCCCAGCCTGCTGTAGCAGTAACCTGGTGACTGCCACCGATAGCAGATACAGAAGAATATCGATAGTCCGTGTAAATTACCCGGGTTCCAGTGCTTCGAGAGTATATTTCAAAAGCAGGTTCCTGATGGTTAATAACCAGTTGTGTTGACTTAAGCTCCTGTATCAGAGCCTGCATGTTCTGGTGGCGACTACTACTTCCATCTTCACCTTTGCGTCTTCCTCCAGGTCCTTTACCGCCCGCTCCTTTACCATCAGGCCGTCCACCGGGTCTCCTTTCTCCCGCATCTCTGGAACCTTTATTTTTAGCCTTTTTTGTATGATCACCAGCAGTCGATAATACTTCCTCAGGATCATCACTTGCTTCAGGATCGAATACCCAGGTTCCGGAAAAATCCGCTTTGTTTTCGTCATTTAGCGGATTTAAAATATCTGGAGTTAGGCGAAGATCAAGATATTCCAACCTGCCTGAATCAGTTGATGGAGGATTCATTTGATCAGCATAAACTGAATCAGTGAATACAATGACCAGTGATGTTATGGCCAGCGATACTATTTTTGGAATACCTGAGAAATGCCTGTTCACTTTAGTTTCACCTGATCGGTAAGTCGTTATTGTAAAGTAACACCAGCAGCGTCTAGCTGACTACGGGTTCGTTTGATTTCACCAAGATTGCGCTTAACATAGGCTATTAAGTCAGCATTATTTTTTTCCTCTGGTTGAAGCATAGATAAAGCGCTACTCAACTGATCTTCTGCCTTTTCTAATTCCTTTTGCAGCGCATTAATGATGCCTAATTTGATGAGATTTTTTGCGATATCTGGGTGCGTTTCACCCAAAGTCTGGTAACGCACCTGGAGAGTCTGCTGAAGCTCTTTCTGTGCATTCTGATACTGCCCTTTTACTGTGTAAATAATGGCTAGATTATCTTGCAGGTTGAGTAGTTGCTGAGGCTTAAACTCAGGCAACTGTTGAACCTGTTGCATGGCCTTTAAGATCAGTTTTTCCGCCTGCCCATAGTTTTTCTGATCATAAGCAAATTGTGCCGCCATCTTTAGATAGACGATGTTGTCAGGTTGTAACTGTAACGCCTCTCCCATAAAGGATTCGGCAAGAGTCCACTTTTGCTGCTCGGCATAGTATTGCGCCAGTCGGATGGCCGCCTCTGCTGCCTGTTTTATGCCTTTATCATGCAGTGCTTCCAGCTTCGACGGGTATTGATCGTCGACTTTTATGTTGCTGGCTTTTACTGGCTTTAAGTTCTGCACTCTTGCTTGCTGGTGCGCAGAGTATAATTGCTTCAGTCGAGATGATGGTTCTGTTGCTTGATTAGTCTGATAATCCACTGGCCTGGCAAGCGGCATATCTGTCGTTTTTGCTGAAGTTTCTGCTGATATCAATGCCGAGACAATCAACGTTATCGTTACCAGCCCCCGGGATATTCCAGCTCGATCGTTTATCATTGCGTTCAGTCCTCTATGCTGCTGTATTAAAGAGGAACCATATTGAAGCTTTAATGAGGAACAAAGATGGAATGAATGTGGAGATAATCAGCAGTGAGTTACTGTACGGGTTGAATAAGTCTACCCCGGCTCTTCGAACTTATACCCTACACCGTATACTGACTTGATAATTTCTGGGTCACTGTGTAATTCAGCGATTTTTTTACGCAGGTTTTTTACATGACTATCGATAGTGCGATCGGTCACCACTCGATGATCGTCATACAGGTTATCCATCAACTGTGTTCTGGAAAAAATTCGTCCTGGCTGGCTCACTAAAGTCGTTAAGAGGCGAAATTCGACCAGCGTTAAATCTAGCGCATTTTCGTAGACAGTTGCCTGCATCCGTTCAGCATCCAGTTCAATCACCCGACTTGCAGGGTGGTGAGATTGTTGTCTAGAAGCCAGGGTGCGGAACAATGCCTTGATTCGAGCCATCACCTCACGTGGACTAAACGGTTTACAGATGTAATCATTGGCTCCAATTTCCAGTCCCAACACGCGATCAATCTCCTCAACTCGTGCGGTCACCATGATGATCGGCACATCGCTAAAACTTCTCACCTCCTGGCAGATGCTGATACCGTCTTTACCGGGTAGCATCAGATCCAGTAAGATGAGATCCGGGTTGTGCTGCTGAACCCAGTTAACTACCTCTTCTCCATGATCAATCCAGTGTGAGTTATAGCCATTACTCTGCAGATAGTCGAGTAACAACTGTGCAATCCTGGCTTCATCCTCCACGACCAGTACGGTTCTTTTTGACGCTGTTGTATTCATATTCTAATGTTTATGTTTAATCGGCAACTGTAAACTGATTTTTAATCCACCCAGCACAGATGCTTCAGCAGATAATTCTCCACCATGCGCCCTGGCAATGCTGTGTACAATAGATAAACCCAGCCCTGTCCCTCCAAACTCCCGACTACGTGAACGGTTTACCCGAAAAAGTCTTTCAAAAATATGGGGAATAAATTCTGCAGGAACTCCGGGAGCACTGTCTTCAATATGTATGATCAGTGCGGCCCCTGTTTCACAGGTCACCTTTACCCTGCCACCGTTATCAGTATAACGTAAACTATTTTCCAGCAGGTTGTTGAAGAGCTGAACCAGGCGATGTCGGTCAGCAATAATCTTTAGCCCATCCTGCTCACAATCCACTGATAATTTCATCTGTTTCCGTTGCATGGGTATCCTGTAACCCTCGAGTACACCATGCAACAGTTTAAAAATATCGATCTCATCCATTTCATAGGAGAGAGACCCCTGATCAGATTGCGACAGCAGGTAGAGATCTTCAACCAGTCGTTTGAGCTGCTTAACCTCTAATGACAGTGACTGTATTGACTCCGTATTTAATGGGCGGATTCCATCTTCCATGGCTTCCAGCTCACCGGTAAGTACCGTTAACGGGGTGCGCAATTCGTGTGAAATATCTGCAATCCACTGTTGACGGGCAGTCTGATTCTGTTCCAGAGTTTCAGCCAGTTTATTTAAATCAGCCGCCAGGTAACCCAGTTCATCCCGGCTATTAATTGCAATGCGAGTGTCAAACTGCCCAAAGGTCAATTGACGAGCCATCCCTGCCAGCCTCGAAATTGGCCGGTTAAAAAGTCGAGCCAGCAATAGTGAAGCAATAACGGCAATCAGTAATGATAACAGAGCAGTCAGTAACAGGTCTTCAAGCTGTTGTTCTGCAAACTGGATATCCAGTTGACTGCGGATAGTTTTAAAGTTCTGTATGACGAGATAACCAACCACCATCCCATTCAGTTCAATAGAGAGCAGGTGCTGATCCTTCCTCGGCGGAGGACCAATGACAGCTGCATGTTGCTGGTCGAGCAATCCAATTCGCTCCAGCATAAAAGGAGCCGGTGGTGGTGGAGGATGTCCCGGAGGAGGAAATTCATGCCACCCGAGATCCGCAGGTAGCTCCCCTGGGTGAAATGGGTCATGCCCTGCAAATTCAGTAACATCCCCTGTTGGTGGTGGAGGCCTACGCTGAGGCGGCCTGTCAGAGGGACCAAAATCTGCAGGGCCAACAGCATTTCCATCCGGATCATGCCCTTCAAACTCAGGAATGTCAGCCCCAGGCGGTGGAGGCCTACGATGAGGCTGTCTATCAGGAGGACTGGAATCTGGAGGGCCAACAGCACTTCCATCCGGATCATGCCCTTCAAATCCAGCAATATCAGTCCCTGGCGGTGGAGGGGGGGGCTAACTCGGCATCAGACAAAAGCTGATGCCATAACCGGGGTTCCTGCTGCAGGAAGTCCCAGCCCTTCTTTAGCCGGTACTGTTCACTTAAGCTTTTCCTGAATCGATCAAGGCGATTCGATTTTACCTCTTCAATATACTGGGAGAAGCCCTGTTGAAAATTAACCCGGGACAGCCAGACATTGATTGCCAGAATAAGCACTATCACCAGCAGGATGGTGAAAAACAGCTTGTGCCAAATCTTGATCTGTATATTTAACATATCGTGAACTATACATAATCCTATACAGAAGCGCTGAACATACTCTCTTCAGAACCCAGTAAGTTTCGAACAGATTCCATCAATGTACTACGCTCCTGGTCAGTAGTATCCTCTGCGTAGTATTGATCGAGTAAGGTATAGAGATCCTGTATTAGTTCTTCGCTCAGGTTGAATCCACTACTATTTCCCTGTCCACCCGGCGGCATCCCCTGACCCGGTGGAGGTCCCTGGACACCGGCCATCTCTCCAACAGTCCTGGCATCATAACCTGCTGCTTCCATCGTTTCTGCCAGTTCTCTTCCTGCCTGAATTCCGGCATCCGCAAAGGTTGAAACAATAGAAAGTGCATCTTCACTGGTCAGGTTTCTTGCATCAAACTCACTCAATGTATCACTGATCAACTGTTTCTGGTCACTGGTTAAAGAGGCTCCCGCGAGTCCGTATGAAGGTTGCTGTATAGATATTGCTGAAGCTGAGATTGTATTATTCATGAATTCATCTCCTGTTTTGTATTTAACAATCAATACATAAATTTTAGATATACAATGTGCAGAAAATATGGAGTTTTATTAGTTCTGAGGAGATTGGAATATTGAACGTGTCACGAGCTATACATAATTCTATACAGGTACGCTGAACATACTATCTTCAGTACCCATATGCTGAGCATGCTGTCTTCAGGCCCCAGTAAGTCCTGAAAAGATTTCATCAAAGTTCTGTGCTGATCGTCAGTAGTATCCTCTGCGTAGTATTGATCGAGTAAGGTATAGAGATCTTGAATCAGTTCTTCGCTCAGATTGAATCCATTCCCATTTGCCTGGCCGCCCACCATCTCCTGACCAGTAGGTGACTCTTGAATACCGGCCATCCCTCCAACAAGCCTGGCATCAAAACCAGCTGTTTCCATCAGTTCAGCCAATTCTCTTCCGGGTAGAATACCGGTGTCTGCAAAGGTTGAGACAATAGAAAATATATCTTTCCTGGTAAGGTTGTTTGCATCATATTCACTCAATGTATCACTGATCAACTGTTTCTGGTTACGGGTTAGAGAAGCTCTCGCGAGCCCGTACGGAGGTTGCTGTATAGCCATTGCTGAAGCTGAAATTGAATTATTCATGGATTAGTTCTGTTTGCTATTTACTTATTGGTTATTCAAGTAGGTACTAACCGCCGTCGCTCGGCTCGTCGCATGTGATTTCAACGTATTCACAGCATTGTAAAAATCACTGTCATTTTCCAGGAAAGAATAGCCGGATAATTCAGCGGTTGCATAAGGGGCAATCAATGTCGAATAATAATCATAGGTCGCCTGTATGCTGCTGGATTCAAATGCATTAGAAATTACCTCAGACAGGTAAATATTGTATTGAGCCCTGTACACATCATCCGCATAGATCTTCGCTATCAATGGCCACTGCGACGAAGTCAGGTCAGAGAAGTTCAACGCTAGAGAACCTCCTAACTTGCCGTCCTGCAGGGCTTCATTATTGTCCCAGGGGATCCATGTCAACTTACCGTTGTCAGGGTTGTTGTAGAGATAATAATTGTGGGGCATACGGCCATAGGTATCCCAGTTCTGGATAATGCCATTGACAGCCAGGTACTTCAGGAAACCATCAACATCAAAGACGTCTTCGAGGTTTGCTCTCCAGATCGCGGGGTCTGTAATCCGAGTGCTGTCATGCAAGGCATCAAAAAGAGCGATAATGTCAGACCAGTCTTCATCGACTTCGTTTGTCTTTTTCGTAAAGTCCGCGCTATCGAATGTGCCTTCGACAAAGTTTGCACTACCATCTTCTGGTTTGTACAAATTCCCATTGTCGCTGGAGAACTGGGTATCTATAACCGTGTTGTCTACCTCCTCCACCAGGGTGTACAGGCCGAAATACTCGGGGCCATTGCCATGATCAACATATAATGTGTAAAACGCGGTATGAGAAATTGCGATTCCAGCATTTTTAAATACGTCAGCCGAGACTTTTTCACGCATAAAGGATTCGTCATCATAATTGTTTTTAAGACTGAATTTTTTGAACCCGTAAAAACGCTGGTTATCGATTTGCGGGTAGTCATCTTCGTATTCATCAAAGTCCATCTTGAAAGCCAGTTTGAGGATTCCCGCCTGCCAGCTGCTTTGCAGTGAGGAGTTTCCTTTGAATCTTATGCCTACGCGATACCATCGCGTACCATTATAAAAGACTTCTGCTGGTACAAAAACAGGATCCTCATCCGTATCGATCAGAGCCGGACTACCCGAAGGTTGTCCGAATTCACCGTAGGTAGCTGACATATCATCCAGCATACTTTGCCAGCGTTCTGCAGTAATCACAAAGTCGAAGCGCTTAACCTGAGTATCGTCAAAAACTTCATCAAAATTCGGATCTGCACTTTTACTATGGGTTTCTTCACTCCAGTCGGTGGCTTCGAAATCGGTATCAGTCACTTCACTCGTTGTAGCAGTAGTTTCTGTAGTACTGTTGCCGCACCCGGAGACAAGTAATATTGAGCCCAAAACCAGCATTAGCAAAAGCTCTGGGAGTACTTTAGTTGCACCCCTGGTGGGTAATAAGTTGAACATCAAAAAATCCTCCTGTAATTAAAGGCCCTTCACCACGAGATGAGATGGAGATGAATGATCAAATCAATATGCAGGTGAAATGTGTTGGAAATGAGGAAAAATTTTGCAGATAAAAAGGAATTTAAGGTCTACGTGATTAACCAGGGGCAGGTAGTACGCGTCAAATTGTCCGCTCCATGAACATTGGAGTCGTTCAGACTGGAAAGTGTTAAATTGCACCTAAAAACACCCCTCCATTTGCACCGAGGTTTGCCCCGTTACATGTCGATAAAAACGTATTTAGACTGGAGCTAAATTTAAAGTAGATGGGTCAAAGTAAATGTAAATAAGGCCCGAAACTGGATCAAAATTCGATGCAATTCAACACCCTTTAATTCCTTAGTTTGGATTCGGCGCTGCAGAGTCTTTAGTCTATGCTTGCTTGCGCAGATACATATCTTCGTCTGACCGTTTTAGTAGAGTTTCCAGGTCGAGACCATCTTCAGGACAGAGCGCTATTCCGATTGAAGCGCTGACGGTAAATGTGGCGCCATCTACCGCAATGTTGACTAACGATTGTAATGGTGTTGCAAGAACGCGCTCAAGCTCTTCGCGCAATGCTATTGCATCGTTGCGGTTTTCCACCTCTCCCAGAAAAACAATAAATTCATCACCGCCATACCGTGCAGCCAGGTCGCTTTCTCGCAGATTTTTCGTCAGCCGCTGCCCAATTTCCTTCAATACCCGGTCACCCGCATCGTGCCCAAATCGATCATTGATTTGTTTGAACTCATTGAGGTCCACAAACAGCACTGCAAAGGGATGACTGTCTCCGCGTCGGCGCTGCCGAATTATGCGATCTTCTATGCGCCGAACAACCGCCTCACGATTGGGGATTCCGGTCAGTCGGTCGGTGAGCAGGTGTTTCTGCATGGTGGCAAAGGACTTGGCCAGCTCACCGATCTCGTCGTTTCGGTCTACCGGAATCTTTGCATCGAGGACGCCCTCACCAATTTCCCTGGCAGCAGTCGACAACTGGCGGAGACGTTTTGAGATTACGTTGAGCGTTACAAATCCAATTAGAGCGATAAAAAGGCAGGCAATGATAGCCATGATTACTGTCTGGCGCACATTTTCAGTGACTTTTTGCATGAAGTCGTTTCTGGGGACTGCTACTGCCACAATCCAGTCCAGTCCTGCTGCATCGCGTAGACGCGCATAGCCAGCCTGAATGACATCACCATTCGGCCCGGTGAATGAACTGGTGCGGGTGCCCGTTGGCGCGTCCCCATGCTCCGTCAGCTCTTTCACTACTGTATAAGTCGTCGCGATCCACGGGTCGCCGCTGACCATGGCATTCAACCGACTGTTGTCTTCGCCCCCATCATTGTGCAAATGTGGCCCACGGGAAGTTGCTACCAGATTGCCATCCGGCTCCACGATGAACGCAAAACCATTTGGGCTCAGCTTGAGATCCTTGAGGAACTGGTTCAGTAGTTGCATGGACAGGTCTGTAGCTACTACACCTTCAAACTCCCCTGCGGCATTGTTGACGCGCCGGGCTCGTGTGCTAACCAGTTGCAAGGTCTTAAAATCAATGTAAATCGATGTCCAGGTCTGTTTCGTGGTTTCATGGCCCGCTTTGTACCAGGGGCGCTTTCGCGGCTCGAAAATACGCATCTCTTGCTCCGGGATTCCCAATTCACCATGGATGCGGGAGTAATGATAGATTGAGCGCGGTGATACTCCATCGGTGCGCAGGCGTAGCTCAGCCTCTGTCTCGGAAAACCGCCAAAGTCCAATGAAGTGTCCATCGCGGTTGCCGTAGTAAGCGTAGTTATTTGGATTGCGATGTATTGAAGTCGCCAGCCATAACCTTGTTCGCAGTGCGTCCAGATCATCCTTAATCGACGATGGTGGAGGAATGTCTGTTGGGAAAGCTGTTTCTAGAACCGCTTCGGATCCCGAAATGTGTTTGTCCACTGCCTGTGAAATGCGGTTGACGGTCTCTCTAAGCACATGATCCGACAGCGTATCGACTGCATCCCGACCAGCATTGTAAGACAACATGCCAATAATAGTCGCAGCGAGCACAACTAATACTACGTAAGGTATGATGAGCATCTGTCGCAACGAAGCGTGTGAGTAAAAATTCATTATTACCTCAACATACGTCTTATGGGGAAAATACCTGGCACAATTCTAGAATAGAATTGCAGGGAAAAGAATAAAATAATGGAGGTTGTGCACTTCTTCTTTCCCGAAGTTGTCTACTACGTCATATTCCAGGCTTTTATCAGGGCTTCCTGCAGTTTATAGCGACAAACCACCAGTACTGAAAAGAACCCGGAACCACGAAAACCATTATCGATGAGTTATTCGTGTTCCTGGCCACTCTGTTTCGGCATCGACGTTCATCATATTGAAGCATCAATACAACGTCAACTAACTGACCACAGTGTCCACCAGAAGAGCGTGTGCACCGGTCTTTGATGCGGCACTGATGTTCAGACTCGATTGATTTCACAACTTTCTCTGAATGGCCACAATGCCCATAATTCTCTATTCAAGAAGCTGACTCTGTAAACTATAATTGGCACTTTGTGTGCGTTCAATGCGGATTACTGGAACGACTGGTATCACCACAAACTTGCAGCTCCCTATAGCCAGTCAGGAATGGCAGGAACGGGTCCAGTCTGTGCGAAAAATCCATAAAACATAAAATTTATTGCCACTTTAGGAGTATATAAACAGTAAATTTAGAGTCTATTAACCACTTCATGCCCGATAATCATTTAAATGCAGACAGTGTTTTCCATCATGTCTTTTTCGAAAATAGTTTTCACACAGGCTGGGTCGTTAGCTGCCAATTCAAGTTCTATATTTGGCAACTTACTAACAATGATTTTTCACGCCCAACTGATTTTTCCAGGTCCAATTGCATTTTCAGGGTTCAATATAATTTGTTTTTCTTCTTGCGCTTCGTGTCTCGACAATAGCTCCTGCATTGTTCTACCTACGCCCGTCTCTGGGCTAGTACCTCCAGCTTCCATGCGGTCGTACCTACTGGCGTCCTGCCCTGGTTCGTGGTGAGTTTTTTTAAACTCGGTGACATTGTCACCGACATTTCTTTATGTAAGGAATAGACTCGGCACTATCTTAACTGGAGTCTTAATTATGAAACAGAATGTTGGAACTATTGAGCGTGCTATTCGTGCGATTGTTGGAATTGTGGCGTTAGTTGCTGCTTTTACTACGCTGAATGTAATGGCTGGCGCAACACTTGGTATTGTAGCTGTTGTGGTTGGCGTAGTGATGCTGGGAACTGCGGCAATCGGCTGGTGTCCTCCTTATGCAATTTTTGGAATCAGCACCTGTAAAGTTAAATCTGCTGAATAATCTCATCTGGCAGTAGCAATTCTGCTACTGCCAAATATTACCCTGCTAATAACAACGTTTTAATATGGCTTGAAATTCGCTAAGCTGCGTTCTTTTTTATAATCGTCGCTTATGAAACAAACCATAGACTGGCGCAGTCACTGGACCCGTAAAACACCGGGTTTTCACGAAGGCCAGGTAAATGCTTATCTTGAAAAGTTCCTACCCTTGTTTGATCTTGCTCCTGGCGACACAATATTCATGCCGCTATGTGGCAAAGCCGTTGATATTCTCTGGTTGTCTCAACAGGGCTACCGGGTTATTGGTGTAGAGCTATCGGAAGTAGCTGTTTTATCTTTCTTTGAAGAATCAAGTATCGAATTTGTTAAAGTTCAACAGGAAAATTTTAGCGTTTACAAAGCTAAAAATATTACTCTGTATCAGGGTGATTTCATGCATATTCAGGCGCAACATCTGGCAGATTGTAAACTGGTATATGATCGTGCATCGATAGTCGCAATTGAGCCTTTTAACCGGCAATCCTATAAGCATAAAATGCTACAGATTATTCCTGCCGCTATACCGATGTTGATGGTTACCCTCGAATATGACCAGGATATTATGCAGGGGCCGCCATTTTCCGTGCCTGCCAGTGAAATTTCTGCCCTGTATCACCCGCAATATTCTGCACATTTTTTGCAAAGTAATGAGCAAAGTACAGAAGGTTCGCGCTGGCGTGAGCGAGGTTTACAATCGTTAATCGAATCAGCTCTCAGGTTAAATGCAAAATGAAATTAGAAGGCGCGTTACACAAAATGCAGGTAAGCCTGCAAAGCCCGGTTCAGTATCAACTTAATTTGGGTGGTTCCAGTGTTAATCTGCATGAGCATCTGGGGAAACCCATGCGTATTACTTCGTTGCAGTCTATTCATTGTATACACTGCGGAAGGCTTACTAAAAAAAGTTTTAGCCAGGGGTTCTGTTATCCCTGTTTTCGTTCGCTGGCACAATGCGATATCTGTATAGTCTCTCCGGAAAAGTGTCACTACGATCAGGGAACCTGTCGTGAACCGACCTGGGGTGAAGAACATTGCCTGCAGGATCACTATATTTACCTGTCGAACACTTCTGGTGTCAAGGTAGGTATTACACGTCATACGCAATTACCGACGCGCTGGATTGATCAGGGAGCTGTTCAGGCATTGGCCGTGATAAAAGTGACTAAACGATATTATTCGGGACTCATCGAAACAGCTTTTAAAGAATATCTAAATGATAAAACTAACTGGCGTAGTATGCTGAAAAATGATTACAGTGAAGTCAACCTGTTAGAAGTCTTTCAGACTGTATGGCCACAGGTTGAAGCGCAACTGGATAATGAGCTATTAAACGATTTAAGCGTTATTGCAGAGTCCGAACAGCAGATTGATATCAGCTACCCTGCTTTACGTTACCCTGAAAAAATAAATAGTTTTAATCTGGATAAAAACCCTGTCATTGAAGATACACTGATTGCCATTAAAGGTCAGTACCTGATATTTGAGCAGGGAGTGATTAATATTCGTAAATATGCTGGTTATGAGGTTACTCTGGAAATTCTATGAGCGATATAGCAAAACAAAAAATAAGTCCGACCCATATTGCCGTGCATCAAAAATCACGTCAGTTTGAAATTCATTTTAATGATGGTTCAGAATTCAATCTGCCGTTCGAATACCTGCGCGTATTTTCACCCTCGGCTGAAGTCAGGGTAGCCAAGAAACGCGGGGAAATGATTCTGGGTAAAGAAATGGTGAATATCGTTAATGTCGAGCCGATGGGTTCTTATGCAGTTCGAATCATATTTGATGACGGACACGATAGTGGGGTGTATTCCTGGTCCACCCTGAAGAGTCTGGGAGATGATTTTGAGTCAAACTGGAAGCAGTTTCAGCAACAACTTACGCATTTTCATGAGCAAAATAAGAAGGGAGGTAATATTAACGTATTATTTTTCATGAATCTGGTTGAAGCAGCAGGTACGGAATCATTAGAAATGGATTTGACGGATGATATTCAGCAGGTTTCTGATGTTATCCAACGCTTGATAGAAAAAGATGGTGCTTTGAAAGACGTGTTAAATCCGCAACGTTTAACCATCACGGTTAATAAACAGTTCTCAACAGTTGACCAGAAAATATTTAATGGTGATGAAATTGCTCTGGTACCTAAAGCTTGAAGCTGGAAAACGCAGTTGAGTCACAAAGTAATCCAGCGTTGCCTGTCAAAGCATGTTAGTATGGCAGACCATCTATGATTTAGACTGCTAAACAGGCTGTTAACCATTCGCCTGTATTCTAATCTCCTTTAGCCTGATCTTATTTCATTTACCTGATTCAGGTTCAAATCGGTCAAAACCTGAAAAACATCTTATTTGCGAAGTCGTATGTTCATTTCGGCAGCATTATTTTGGCATCATGCCAGTCCATTAAATCCACTAAAGTTCCATCAATTTAACGCTAGTTCATTCACTGTATATCGGTGAAAGTTAACAGCTCATTCTTTCAAATGTTAGCTGAATACAGTACCCGTTAACCTGAGCTCCATAATAACGCTCGAAGCTTGAGATAAATTTAAAAGGGGATCGCTTTATGCGCTTCTTTAACCGCTTTATTCAAATTTCATGCGCCGCTAACCTTTGAAAGTAGAACTATATGAAAATTGAAATAATCACCACACCTAACAAAATGTTAAAAGAAACAGGGTTTGGATCGCTTGAAGCCTGCCAAAGCGTTATGCAATCAATTCACAAAATTGGGCATGAAGTTAGCCTGAATATTTGCAGAACAAAGGCTGATTTACTGACTGTAGTCAATAAAAAACCAGCGCTGGTTTTATTAGCGGTTAAGTATCTATCTATTGAAAATGGCGATGACATCTGGCTGGCAGAATACTTTGAGAGACAGAATATTAACTTTGCGGGCTCTTTAAAAGATGCGCTAAAATTTGATTCAGATAAAGTTAGTGCAAAATTATTCCTTAGAAGTCAGGGCGTAAAAACGGCTAAATTTTTTACTGCTATTCCCGGTCAATTTACCTGCGAAAGCGAATTGCCCGTTAATTTTCCGTTGTTTTTAAAACCAGTGGATGCCGCTAATGGAAATGGTATTGATGATTTCTCTCTGGTCAATAATTTTGCCGAATATCGAAGCAAGTTATTATCCTTATACGAAATTTTTAAGCAACCCGTACTGGTGGAAGAGTATTTAAGCGGTCAGGAATTTACTGTAGCCATCATAAAAACCCAGAGTAAAGGTTTAACGACTTCAATCATTGAAGTAATACCTCCTGAGTCTTCGAATGGGTTAAGAATATTAGGCGAGAAAGCGAAAAAGGAAGATACAGAAACTTTTCGTAAAACTGAAAGTAGTGAATTGACCAGTAAGGTCAGGAAACTGGCTGTTAATGTATTTAAACTTTTGGGGGTAAGGGATTTTGCAAGAATTGATATAAAAATGAATGCAGTTGGTGAATGCTTTTTCATGGAGGCTAATCTGGTTCCGGGATTGACCGCTGGCACCAGCTATTTCCCCAAAGCCATGAAAATAGCACATGGATTAGGCTATGACAGTGTGATACGCATGTTAATAGAAGGGGGAGTTAGTCGAGCGCCTTCGACTCTAATACCCATGAAAGATTTTTATATACCCGAAACAATCCTACATGTAACACGGTCAAGAAGATTTTTAAATCGATGCACACAATTGATTGGCTGGAGATAATTGTAGTGGCTCAGGACTTCAGTTTTATTTTAATTTAACCTTTCACCACGACAGGAATAGTATGATGAACTCCAATAGTGACATAAAAATCATTGGTTTAGACGAGGATAGACCTCCAGTTGTGCGCAAAGAAGCCTATATTGATTTGTTTTTCAGGCTTTCGCAAAAAACTTCCGTGGAGTGGTGTGAGGATTTTAACAAACTGGGTAATCAGCTAGAGCCGCCTGTAAAAATTGATAAGAAAAACGGAATCTTTATAGAAACCTGGATTCGGGATATGCAACTTATTCCGGCACATCTGGATAAAATAAAGAAGAAAATAATCCAGTGTAATGAACTGCTTGAAGAAAAAATCAGGCAACAGAAATTGCTGCTTTTAAGTAAAAATGCTTCTTTAATGGGGATGGATGGAGAGCAGAATAAGCTCAACCAGATAGTAGCTGAACTCAATTTTGATGGCTGAATAAAACCTGAAAAAAGGGGTTATTCGGCTAGTTGTGCTGTTTTTATGTTCAAGGTTTTAGCTGCTACCCGCTATCAGGAAATGTGGGTCAGCTACAATGCCGGAAAGTTAAGCGACTCGCTCGTCATTCTGGCGAAGGCTAGTATCCATAACAACGAGCCTGCTGGCCTTTAAAATGGATACCCGCCTACGCGGGCATGACGACAAAAGACCTTAACTTACCGGCATTAGGGTCAGCTAAGGTTAAATTTTGGTAGGGCGTGGGGTGCACACCAATGATGTTGGTACTGAAATGCAATGGTGCGCACGGCGCACCCTTCATCTATGAGTCAGTACTCACCGGATCAAGCTTATTTCCCCTGATCCAGCTGTCAGCGGGACGAATATCACCTACATGAAGTCCGTTAGAATTCATGATTTTTGGAGCGATATGGGCAACTAGCTGTTGTTTCATTGCATCGGTTAAAAAGTCCAGTCGATCCAGGATAGAAAGCAGGGCTACTGAGCGTGCTCGTGAGCCACCATCTGCTATCTTCACGGCAATGCCGAGACCAGCTTCCGGTAAAGCAGCGATAACTATTCCCTCTGCCCCGGTTTTTGCCAGTACGGTACCTTTTGCCACTTCGTTTAACTCGCTTACCAGGGTTCCATGGCCAGCAATATATAAAGGTTCATTGATGATGGCCTTATGCAGACGATAAATAGCCTGTGAACGGCTATCCGCTAAATCTACCGGTTTTGCGAAACGGGCCATAGTAAGGGCAAGACGAAATAATGGCATGGTAGGTGCGGGCAGGCCGCAGCCATCTATTCCCATCGGGTAGAGGCGTAAATCAATATCAGCCAGATTAGACAGGATATCCAGCGATAATTGTTGCAGAGGGTGATTGAGTAAATGATAGCCTTCTATCGGTAGTTGTAAATGTTGTGCTGTGGTGAGGAAGCCGGTGTGTTTTCCTGAGCAGTTATGATGAATTCTGCAACCCTGCTGGCCTGCAGCCAGCAGTCGATGGGCGCTTTCCGTATTTTCAGGTAATACCGGGCCGCAGGCCAGATTTTGTTCTTTCAATCCAAGTCGATTGAGCCAGGAAGCCACCAGTTTTTGATGCATTTCCTCACCCTGATGCGAAGAACAGGCTAAAGATAATTCAGCATCTTTCAAATTATAGTGATTGCTGGCTCCACTTTCGATGAGATGAATCGCCAGCATTGGTTTAAGTGCGGAGCGTGGAAATATAAGTTGTTCGATATCGCCCCAACTTTGCAGCACCGTCCCTTTATAGTCGCACACAACGGCGGCTCCGAAATGACGGCTTTCCACGATATTGTTACGGGTAACTTCTACCAGAAGTTCATAGGACATTTTTTTGTTATCATCCTCTGTTAGAAGAGTGGGAATGAATATTTCCTGGTCCATGATTAGCAAAGTGCAATAACACTTAACTATTCCACATTACATTACACTTTTGTTTATCGGCAGCAATAAGCAATTCGATTAATGGTAATGCCCGGTGTGAAATTGATATTTCCGGTTCATCATCATCTTCATTTGAAGATTGCTGAGAAGGCTGTAATGGCTTGTCTGCTTCTACTGCTGCCTGCAGTAGTTGCAACGCTTGCGGCACGTCTTCAGCCATCAGGGCACCGGGCACCTGGCCACTATGCCCCATATATTTGAGCAATTGAATTGCGATATCACCAAACATCGTTATGTCGGCATAGGCCGGGCAGCTAAAGGTTATCAGCATGTTTTTTCCTTTCAAAAAATAATTACATAAACGGTTTTTTAACCAATTATCCTGGAAAAATCATATTAAGCCTTTTTTGTTCAAAAATCATTAGCCGTCAGGATAACCTTAAAACGTCCATGTCCTGAGCCGCCATCTTTATAGATCTTTGCGGCAACTTTATAAATCTGCTCTATCGAGGCATCGAATGTGCTGAGTAATTCAGACTCGGTACTGCCGACGTCTTTGTTGATTTGCTGCAACGCATCGATACCCAGGAAAAAAGAAATCTCAATTGTTCTATCGTAACCCCAGAAACAGATGCGATTTTTCGCTTCATCGAAACTGCGACTGGCATTTGGGAAATTCAACATGATTACCTGCCTCCATCGCTATTCATACCTTTCAGGAATTTGAACAAATCACTATCGGTTGTCAACACCAGCGTTGTGTCATTGGCAATGATGGTTTTATAGGATTGCATGGTCCGCGTGAATTCATAAAATCCCACAGCCTGAGGACTCTGGTTGTAGGCACTGGCATAGATTTCTGTCGCTTTGGCATCTGCCAGGCCACGTATCTCTTCAACCTCTCGATAGGCTTCAGACTGGATCTTGTTCAGGTCGCGTACCCTGTTCCCACGAATCCTTGCTGCTTCACCATTGCCCTCGGACAGGAAGCGTTCTGCGATCTGTCGCCGTTCGCTGATCATACGATCATAAATCTTGGGGCGAACACTCTGATTGTAATTGATTCGTTTGAAGCGAATATCCAGCAGCTCGATGCCAAATACCTTCACCTTTTCCGCGGCTTCGACAAAAATCTCTTTTTCCACACCTTTGCGACCCTTCTGGATGGGAACCAGTGATCCCATGTTTAGATTTTTTTCGGCTTCGGTCAAAAAGGCATCGCGTAAAGGTACACGATCTTTGGTCGTGCGAATTATTTCTATCAGCTCATGCTTGGCAATAGCATTTCGTGTCTCACTTCCCAGAATATCGTCGAGGCGGGATTGTGCACTACGTTCATCGCGCAGGCGTAAAAAATACTGTAAAGGATCAACAATGCGCCAGCGAGCGAACAGATCAACTGAGATGTAAAGCTTGTCTTTGGTCGGCATATCGGACGGATTGCCATCCCATTCAAGCACTCGTTTGTCGATTGGATTCACTTCCTGAATAAAAGGCATTTTGAACTTTAGTCCTGCCGTGGTAACCGGCTCGCCTACCGGTCTGCCAAACTGGGTAATAATCATCTGCTCAACTTCACTGACGGTATAAACCGAACTCATCACCGAGTAGAAAACCAGAGCAACAACTGCCAATAACCCCATTTGCATTATTTTCATGGCTTTGACTCCTTTTTTGAATCCAGGTTGAGCAGGGGTAAAATGCTACGAGCCTGATCATCGATAATGATCTTGGATCGAATACCCGGCATGACATCCTGCAGGGTTTCAATATAGATGCGCCGGCGCGTGACCTCCGGTGCCTTGCTATATTCTGCCAATAAAGCATTGAATCGTGCGACATCGCCTTCAGCTTCGTTTATTCTTTTTAATCGGTATCCATCCGCTTCACGAATGCGTTGATCTTTCTCACCCTCGGCTAACGGAATGACCCGGTTATAGTCACGTCGCGCTTCGTTAATCAGTTTTTCTTTTTCCTGCTGTGCCTGATTTACCTCGTTAAACGAGGCCTGTACCGGCGCAGGTGGGTTGATGTTTTTCAGTTGCACCTGGTCGATGCTGATACCCATCGAGTATTTGGTGGACAGTTCCTGCATCTTGGTAAGAGCTTCTATTTCTATTTCCTGGCGTCCGATAGTGATGACTTCATCCACGGTTCGGTCTCCTACTACTTCACGCATGACTGATTCAGACACATAGCGCAAGGTAAGGTTTGGTTCTCTAACTTCAAAAAGATATTTAACCGGATCTGAAATACGGTATTGCACCACCCATTCAACCAGTGCAGCATTAAGGTCGCCGGTTACCATTTCCGTTTCCTTGCGACCATCAACCGGGCTCTGGTAAGGGTCACTCGCGCCCGGTGTGGAAAACCCGAATTCCTGTTTTAACTGGCGTTTGACCGGCACAATAGTTGCCACATCTATGCTCAGGGGCAGCTTGAAATGCAGACCCGGTGGAACTTCTTTATGGTATTGTCCGAACCTTTGTACCACGGCGACTGAATCACTGGGCACAGTATAATAAGATGTCCACATACCCAGGCCAATCAGTAACAGCGCCGCGAAACCCAGTATACCGAATTGCCCACCATTGCCTGGTATCAGGTTGCGTAGACGGTCCTGACCCTGACGCAGCAATGCATCGAGATCCGGTGGATTGGACCCTGAACGGTCGCCCCACGGAGTGCCTGAGCCACCTTTAATGTTATTTGTAGACATAAAATATCCTTGAATTTTTATACGGGAAGAGAAGTAGTCAAAATCGACATGCTGTTAGCAGGTGATAGTCTGCGAAAGTGATAAGACAGGATCAGTGAATGTTTAATACTTATTCTGTTTTACAATCTGAATGGTTTGATTTTTCCAGGTTGAAGACAGTATGGGCTTTATTGGTCGCATTTGCGAATCATTTAACATTAAATACAAAGCGAATCAGTATTATTGATTCGCTATCCGTCTAATCAGGGAATACAGTGGATTAATCATCGCTGCTTCTTTCCAAATATAACAGGCACCGTCAATACTGAGAGAAGTGTACCCACGGTAAGGTATATTTTATACAGCCCAGGGTGTTAACCTGTGATGACGAAAAGGAGTTTACCATGGCTACTTTACTATCCCCGAACAAATTTAGTGCTGCTAAACACTTTAATAAACTGCCTCTGGATTGTCTGACACGTGACCGGTTACAAAGTAATTTGCTGCATGAACCGAAATTTAGAATCAGTAACATTGATCCCATGTCGGGCCAGGATGTGGTCGATTTCAGTAGTCATCCATTCGTCATAGATGGCAATTTGACAATGTATTTCCAGAGCGAACAGACACGTAAGGATTATATAAAAATGCCGTTGAATCATCCGAATTTACATTTGTCATTCGAAGCGACAATGGAGGATGATCGTGGTGGTTAACGCCAAATAATTTTATTTTCACAGGAACTCAAATTATGCTGCCAGATATTTTTCTGGCAGTTTTACTAACTCATATTTTCAGGAGACCTGACCATGAGTAAAGAACAGAAAAGCAATAAAGAGACGAAGAAAAAAGCATCCATGACAGTCAAGGAAAAAAGGGCTGTGAAGAAATCCAAAAAAGAAACTGGTGGTTTATTTGATACAAAATAAACACTTTTCTGAAGTGTTAAAGCTTTAACCTGAATCAGTAGCTTCAGGTTAAATGTTAACTCAAAAAGGCAATGAATTAATCAACATTCATTGCCTTTATTTTATCCGGAGATATTACAGGGGGGGGGCGCTCAACCTTCCTGTTTTATAAAACTGTTCTGGCACAAACAATACAACCTGGCGATGAAATTTACCGTTAACGCTAACAAAACAAACGACATACTGAATGTTTGTTGCTGGCTTTCGGGCTGAATAAACTCTTCAATAATAAAATTTTTATATAGATACGGCTAACTGTTCGGGTTCTGCAATTATTTTTTTAATAGCCTTATTATCTGGCGCAGGATCAATTGCCAAATTACACCATGTAGTCGATATCAATTCATCGTATAACTCCGGGAGTGGTTTGTTGATAAGGCCATCCAGTCGGAACTGTATCATTCTTATCGCTCCACCATAAATCACCGCAGAAGCTATCATGCAATCAGATGCATTAATTTCGCCGTTGTTGATACCAGACTGAATTATTTTTCGCATTTTGACAAAAGGTTCAGCAGAGCAGATCGGTGAACCATCAGCGATATATTCGGAATGTTTGGAATACAGAACGTAAGAAATTATATTTGGTTGTGTTTCGGTATATTCAAATAATAACTGAATAATGCGGTTACACTGATTAATCGCGCCATCTACTTCCGTTATTACAGAATCAATAAACTCACTCATTTCATTCAGCAAATGGGAATACAGGGCTTTGGCTATACCCTCCTTACCACCAAAGTGATTATAGATTGAGCCAATGCTGACATTGGCTGTCTTTTGTACGTCATGAATGGAAACATTGTGAAAACCCCGTGTAACAAAAAGGTCAAGCGCTGCAGTAAGGATTTTGCAATCTATAGGTTCTGGGCAAGGAGCAGTTTTTGTTAAATATGGCATTTCGGCACCGATCAAAGACAATAATCGACAATATAACCTAAATTCCAGAAAAAATACATAATGAACATTCATTCTAAAAAGTTCTTGACGTAATAACTTTATGGGAATAAGTTAAAAACTCGAAAAAACACCAAAGTTAAGAGGAGAGTTATGAACACAAAAATAATTAAACGTTTTAAACCTGCTGTTGTGATTGCGCTCACCGCAATAACCATGCTTGGCGGAATTAACCAGGCACAGGCGGATGAAACCTGTCAGTCACCCTACATGGCTAAAATCACCGGTCAGGAAGATTTCGTGTATGTGTGGACATTGGGCGTAGAAGGCATGGGCGATGGTCAGGATAAACTGGTTACCGTTGATACCAACCCGAAATCCAGTCAGTACGGAAAAGTTATTAATACCTTATCGGTGGGCGGCAGAAATGAGGCTCATCATTCGGGGTTTACGGATGATCGTAAATTTTTATGGGCGGGAGGTCTGGATACCAACAAGATCTTTGTTTTTGATGTTCATACAGATCCTGCAAAACCGACCCTGTCAAACGTCATCACAGATTTTGTTTCAGCCAGTGGTGGAGTTGTAGGTCCGCATACAACCTATGCCTTACCAGGCCGTATGATGATCACCGGGTTATCCAATAATAAAGATCATGGCGGTAGGACAGCCCTGGTTGAATACAGCAATGAAGGGAAACATATCGTAACTCACTGGATGCCGACAGATGAAAAACTGGGCGGTGCGGATAAGGCTGGTAAATTTGCCGATGGCTACAATTACGATGTCCGTGTGCTACCCCGTCGTAATTTGATGCTGACGTCTTCTTTCACAGGCTGGTCTAATTACATGATGGATTTTGGTAAAATGCTGAATGATAAGGAAGCCATGAAACGTTTTGGTAATACTGTTGTAGCATGGAATCTACATACCAAAAAACCAATGAAGGTACTGGATGTTCCTGGTGCGCCTCTGGAGATTCGCTGTGCCTGGAAATCTGAAAATAACTGGTGTGTCACTACTACGGCACTGACTTCTAAAATCTGGCTTATCTATGAAGATGACAAAGGTGAATGGCAGTCAAAAGCAGTAGCCGATATTGGTGATCCTTCAAAAATTCCATTACCGGTAGATATTTCCATTGCTTCTGATGACAGTGGTCTGTGGGTAAATACTTTTATGGATGGTAAGACTCGCTATTTCGATATGAGCGATCCCTTTAACCCAAAGCAGACCTATGAAAAAGTGATCGGTAAACAGGTCAATATGGCATCTTCAAGCTGGGACGGGACACGGGTTTATTATACCAGTTCTCTTTTAGCTAACTGGGATAAGAAGGGTTCTGACGATGAGCAGTATCTGAAGGCATTTTCTTGGAATGGAGACAAGCTGGTAGAAAATTTTTCAATCGATTTCTATAAGGCTAAATTAGGTCGTGCACACCAGATGCGCTTTGGAGCCTATTCTCTATACAACAAGTTCTCAAAGCTTGAATCCATTGATGATAGCAGTAAGCAGATAGCTCAATTAACGGGTGAACTCGTTAACTAAGTTTTATCTTTAAGTGATGACAATATACCAGCCTGAGGTTTTAGGGCTGGTATATTTAAACCTGGAAAACGCAGTTGAATCACAAAAGTCTACGCAACATCTTGATGTACCTGATAAAAACCAAAAACACGCTCTTTACCAATTAGGTATTTTCGGTGTTTTTGATTTCATCATGCACATCAATCTGTCACGCATCTGTTTCGCGCTCAAATGTGTTTTACAGGTTTTAAATGGAGATAATTAATTGAAATTGTTAAGTTTATTTCTAAAAGTGATTGCTGGAGTCACTTTTACCTCACAACTGGCGGCGTTTCAGGCTCTGCCACAGCAACAGGAAAGCTTCGAGTTGGCACCGGGATATGGCAAATTAGCTTACCCTTTACCCGCTAAAGGCAGTTACCAGTTACCTCCATTGGGAAAAGCTTTAGACGGGAAAATCCTGGATGAACAGGGCAATAGCGGGACTTTATATGATATTTTCGCAGGAAAATATGTTTTGCTTAGCTTTATATACAGTAACTGCAGCGACATCAACGGCTGCCCACTGGCTTCAAATGTCAGTTATAAACTGAAAAGTGCCATGCAAAAAGACTCACTGCTGGCCGATAATTTACGCCTGGTCAGCCTGAGTTTTGATCCTGACAGGGATAAACCGGAAGTCATGCGACTGTACGGTGAAAATTTCAAATATGCCGGTAACAAAGGCGAGTGGAAATTTCTGACCACTGATTCAATGCAACAGTTAAGCCCCATTCTGCAAGCCTATAATCAGGATATACAACGGGAAAAAAGTGTTAACGGGGACCAGAGTGAAAATATCTCTCATATACTCCGGGTCTTTTTAATAGACCCGGATTACAACATAAGAAATATTTACAGCGTAGGATTTTTGCATGCTGATCTGGTAAAAAATGATGTTAAAACTTTGCTATTAAACTCGATCCCCGGCACAACAAAAATTGTGAACCAGTCAAACGTGGTTAGCCTGCTGACCAGGCCGGGTGATAATAAGGAGGGGTACGATACGCTAAATTATACTACACACAGTAACGCCCTGACCGAACGAGAAGGAAAAGGCAAACCGGCTGATTTGTTATCGATTGCACGCAATCCTCCTTTAGGTTTGCCAGCGTTACCGGCACAACTATTAGCCGGCTTAAGCGCAGAAAAAATAGCCCTCGGACGTAAACTGTTTTTCGATAGACGACTGTCATTAAATGATACTTTTTCCTGCGCCATGTGCCATGTGCCGGAACAGGGATTTACCAGTAACGAAGTTTCCATGGCGGTGGGCATAGAAGGTCGCAGTGTTCGGCGCAATTCACCTACTATCTTTAATGTCGCCTACGCTACCCGCCTGTTTCACGATGGCAGGGAATATTCCCTCGAGCAGCAGGCATGGGGCCCACTATTGGCGAAAAATGAAATGGGTAATCCGTCAATTGGATATGTGATAGAAAAAATAAACAATATTGACGGTTATAGAGAGCTATTTGAACAGGCTTTCAATGGTAAAGGGGTCAATATGATGACTGTAGGGGAGGCAATCGCCAGTTACCAGCGCACACTGATTTCAGCGGATTCGAATTTTGATCGCTGGTTTTACGCTAAACAGCAGAACGCACTGAGTATAAGTGCTCAGGATGGGTTTGCCTTATTCACGGGCAAGGCTAAATGCGCCACCTGTCATACGGTAGGTAACGATGTTGCCCTGTTTACCGATAATAAAATGCACAATACCGGCATTGGCTACAACAACTCAATGGGTATAAAACCGGACAAGGAACGGGTGGTGCTAGCACCGGGCGTTTTTATCGAGGTTGACCGGGAAATTATCGATGCTGTCGGAGCGAAAAGCCCGGCTGACCTTGGTTTGTATGAAATAACTGAAAACCCGCATGATCGCTGGAAATACAAAACTCCCACCCTGCGCAACATCAGTTTAACGGCGCCCTATATGCATAATGGTTCGATAGGGTCGTTAAAAGAAGTTGTAGATTTTTATAATAAGGGTGGTATTCACAATGAAGTGCTGGATCCGTTAATTCAACCGCTAAACTTAACAGACAAAGAAGTGAAAAACCTGGTTGAATTTTTGCAATCACTTACTGGTAGTAATGTGGATACCCTGGTAGCCGATGCATTTTCGGCTCCGGTGGGAGACCTTACCCACTCTGACCCTAATTGGGCTAATAGCGGGGGATTCAGTAATGAGGATTAAAAAATTTGGCTCTTCCTCTAATTGGGTAGTTACTATCTGCCTGCTGATAACAGCATTTAGTACAGTATCTTTAGCTCAGTATAATCCTGCAAAACCACCTGGAATGGGTGGGGATTTTGAACTGACAGACCATAATGGTGAGCTTTTCAAGCTGCAGGATGAAAGGGGTAAACTGGTGTTAATGTTTTTTGGCTACACATCCTGTCCCGATGTCTGTCCCATGGAATTATCATCGTTATCACATCTTCTGGATTTATTAGGAACTAATGCCAGTAAGGTTAGGACATTATTCATTTCTGTTGACCCTGAAAGGGATACTCCTGAAGTGCTAAAGCGATATGTTTCCTATTTTAATCCTCAGTTACTGGGATTGACCGGTACAGCAAAACAGCTTGCAGAAGTGACTCTTCAATATCATGCACAAAACAGTGTCAATGCCAATACTAAAAAGATAAAAAACTATACAGTAAATCATTCGGCAAATTTATATGTGGTCAATGGTGAGGGAAGGTTGATTAATATTATACCTTTCGGAATACCCATGGAGCATATTTACCAGATGATTAATTTCGAATTAATGCGTCTATGAGTCTGTCGGGCCTGGGATAAATTTTACGCTAAATACCTTTTTCCCGCTTCGTTCACCTAAACCCGACTGACTCATAACAAGTTGATAGATAAAAATTTCATTTATATTGTTTTATGGTTATAATGAACATTCATTCTATTCAATACAGATATTATTCACAAACATAGGGGATACCTTAATATGAAATGTAAAGCAGCTGTAGCCTGGGAACCAAAAAAGCCACTGGTCATTGAAGAAGTTGAAGTCATGGGGCCAAAAGAAGGCGAAGTACTGATAAAAGTAATTGCTTCAGGTGTTTGTCATACCGATGCTTTTACCCTGTCCGGTGATGATCCTGAAGGTTCTTTTCCCTGTATTTTAGGCCATGAAGGTGGCTGCGAAGTGGTTGAACTAGGCACCGGCGTTAAAGATTTAAAAGTAGGCGATCATGTGATCCCCCTTTATATAGCAGAATGTGGAGATTGCGAATACTGTAATTCTACCAAATCCAATCTTTGTCAAACCATTGCTCCTACAATCTGGACGGGTTATATGCCAGATGGAACCAGACGCTTCTCTAAAGGTGGCAAGGATATATTCCATTATATGGGCTGCTCTACATTTTCTGAGTACACGGTTGTTCCGGAAATTGCGCTGGCAAAAATCAATAAGGCTGCACCACTTGATAAAGCCTGTTTGCTGGGTTGTGGTGTGACAACCGGCATCGGTGCTGTATTAAATACGGCCAAGGTCGAGGCTGGTTCAACGGTCGCCGTGTTTGGCCTGGGTGGTATCGGTTTATCCTGCATTCAGGGAGCGGTGATGGCGGGTGCCAAACGCATTATTGGTATAGATATTAATCCGGATAAATTTGAGTTTGCCAGACAGTTAGGTGCCACCGATTTTGTTAACCCGAAAGATCTTGAAGGTAATTTCGTTGAATACATGCAGGATACCTTTGATGGCGGTCCGGATTATTCGTTCGAATGTATCGGTAATACGCATGTCATGCGTGATGCACTCGAATGTACTCATATGGGTTGGGGTGTTTCAACGGTAATCGGTGTAGCCGGTGCAGGGCAGACTATACAGACACGTCCTTTTAATCTGGTGGTGGGCCGTACCTGGAAAGGATCTGCTTTTGGCGGCGTTAAAGGAAGAACTGAATTACCGGGTTATGTCGACCGTTATATGAATGGAGAAATTGAGCTGGATAGCCTGGTGACTCATACCATGCCACTGGAAGATATCAACCGTGCCTTTGATTTGATGCATTCCGGTGAAAGTATACGCTCCGTGATTATTTTCTAACGCTTGTCTGAGAGTTATTAATGAAACAAATTGAATCTGTAAAAGAGTCTGGTGGATACCTTAATCGCTACCAGCATCACTCCACTAGCTGTAATTGTGAAATGACATTTTCGGTATATTTGCCACCTGCTGCAGAAACTCAAAAAGTGCCTGCCGTGTACTGGCTGTCAGGTTTGACCTGTACTGATGATAATGTGCGTACCAAAGCTGGTGCACAACGCTATGCGGCTGAACTGGGTCTGGCATTGATTATGCCGGATACCAGTCCGCGGGGCGATGATGTTGCTGATAAAGAGAGTCGTTATGATCTGGGTAAAGGTGCGGGTTTTTATGTAAATTCTACACAGGCTCCCTGGGCGCATAATTATCAGATGTATAATTATGTCACTGCTGAATTACCGGATCTTATTGAAAAAGAACTACCGCTAATTCCTGGAATAAAATCGATAACCGGTCATTCCATGGGCGGTCACGGTGCACTTATCTGCGCTCTTAAGGAAGCAGGGGCTTACAGATCAGTTTCTGCCTTTTCTCCGATCAATCACCCCAGCGTGTGTGAATGGGGGCAGGGTTGTTTCAGTGCCTACCTGGGCAGCAATAAAGAAGACTGGAAAGCATATGACGCGACCGAGCTGGTGCTTGCCGGAGCAGATAAAATTGAGCTTTTTATAGACCATGGTACAGCTGATGAATTTCTACAGGATCAGCTTTATCCGCAAGATATGATTGCTGCCTGTAAAAAAATGGATTTCCCGCTCAACCTTAGAATGCAGGATGGTTACGATCACAGTTACCACTTCATCTCGACATTTATTGGTGAGCATTTGCGATACCACGCGGATAAACTGTTCGAATAAAATATCCTCCCTTGAAATCCTCTGAGGAAATTACACCTTTCCCCGGAGGATTCCTTTTTGGAGATTATCAAGATGATGGTTCATATGGGGAAAGAAAAATCTTGAAATTTTAGCTATGTATATCAAAAGGATCGCTGATCAATTAGCGTTAATGTTTGCAGTGTATTTTTGTTTCATCCTGTAGCGAACAATATTTCTGGTAGTCGTTATCGGCTGATTGTACTGTAGCGAGCAGTTGTTCTTTTTCGAAGGGTTTTGTCAGGTAATAGCAAGCACCAGCCAGTAGCACTTCCCGCACTTCTTCACGGCTGGCCATTTCGGATTGAAGAATTACCGGCAATGCTTCCTTAAACCTGGAAAAATCAGCTTTATAAATTTAAATATGAGATACATCACCGACCTTCACTGAAACGAATTAATGCATCTATTTCAGGGACCAGTTCTGCGTAATATTTTTCAATCATCACCCAGTCGTTTGTCCGACCCGCAGTTTCCAGTCCCGCACAGACTTCGGCCAGAGTGATGGCTCCCACCAGGCGACTTGACGATTTGAGTTTGTGGGCATGAAAGAAAATTTCCTGTGCATCCCTGGCTTCATAAGCCTCGTAAATCTCAGTTTTAATTTCCTTTACCTGTGATATATATTTATCCAGTATGCCCTGTTTCTTACTGGCATTATCACCATATAATTTAGTGAGAGCCGCAGGGTCTATAGGCTCTTCAGCCGTTCTGGGTGGATCAGGCAAAGCGCTAATGCTGGACGGCCAGGGTCAGCAGTTGATTTTTCTGGCAATAATGCTGAAGTGCCATCCGTCTCCCTTTCGGGTAGCCATTTAATTAATGTTGAATACAGGTTGTCAGGATTAACCGGCTTGGCCACGAAATCATTCATGCCGGCCGTCATGCAGGCTTGTCTATCTTCGTCGAAGGCATTTGCTGTCATCGCAAGGATAGGCAGTTCTGCTTTTCCATCCATACATCGAATCAAACGCGTAGCCTCAAGACCATCCATTTCCGGCATCTGTACATCCATCAGGATCAGGTCATATTGATTTGATCGGACTTTTTCCAGAGCTACCCGACCGTTTTCCGCTGTATCGATAGACAACGAGACTCCATGTAACAGCTCTACAGCTACCTCACGGTTGATTGCATTGTCTTCCACCAGCAGGATTTTTGAACCTGCGTAATGCGACCGCAATGTTTTATCTGCATCCATAGTCTCACTGTCAAATGCCTCAGGCTGGGTGCTGCGGCCACGCTTCAGCCAGGCAGTGAACCAGAAGGTACTGCCGACTCCGGGTGTACTCTCTACACCAGCTTCGCCCCCCCATCAACTCGGCCAGACGTCGGGTAATGGTCAGCCCCAGGCCAGTGCCACCGTATTTTCTTGTGGTTGAGGTATCGGCCTGTTCAAAGCCGTCGAACAGACTCTCCAGTTTATCGGCGGCGATACCGATACCGCTATCCTGTACCTCAAATTTAACCAGGATTTCATCATCCAGTTCCTGCAGTTTTTTTGATCGCAAAGAGATGCTGCCCTGCTCGGTAAATTTTATCGCATTACCCGCAAAGTTCAGCAATGCCTGGCGCAAGCGGGTAGGATCACCTTTGAGCCAGTGGGGTACCGCGTCCTGATCTACCTCGATGTTTATACCTTTGGTTTTAAGCTGTTCTCTCAACATCGACTGAACGTGATCAAAAATCGTGTCCAGATGGAAATTTGTGTGTTCTAAAACCAGCTTTCCAGCTTCTATCTTGGAGATGTCCAGTATGTCATTGATGATCGACAGCAGGTGTCCGGCCGCAGAGTCGATCTTATCGAATCGATCGGACTGATCAGGGCTGTGATCAGCTCGTTTTAGCAGGTGAGTAAGCCCGATAATGGCATTCATCGGGGTGCGTATTTCGTGACTCATGTTCGCCAGAAAGGCACTTTTAGCCTGGTTCGCCGCTTCTGCCCGAATCTGTGCATCCGCCAGCTCGCTGGTGCGTTCAGTGACCAGCTCTTCCAGATGGTGCCGGTGATCTTCAAGTTCCCTGGTGATTCGTTTCTTTTCGGTCACGTCATCTTTGACCGCAACATAGTGGGTAATAGCGCCGTTCTGATCACTAATGGGTGAGATAACGGCAAACTCTATGTATTCACTGCCATCTTTACGTTTGTTGATGAATTCACCCTTCCAGGAACCCCCCCCTGCCCAGTGTGGCCCATAGATCCTGATAGGTTTCAGCGGATGTCCTGTCGGAATGAAGTATTCGAGGGTTGCTGCCAATCACTTCTTCCCGGCTGTAGCCGGATGTTTGTACAAATGCCTCGTTGACGTATTCAATTTCGGCTTTGGTATTGGTAATCATGATGCTTTCCGGACTTTGCTCCACCGCCAGCGCCAGTTTGCGTAGCCGTTCATCAATTTGTTTGCGTTCGGTGATGTCAGAAATAGCAGCAATAAATCCGACAACCTGGCCAGCCTCGTCGTACTCCGGTGCATAATTGACATGGAGAACACGTAGCTCACCGGTCTCTACTGACAGCGTGAGATCATAGGAATCGTCAACTCCTGCCAGAGCAGCATCCATGTGTGGGCTGGCATCTGCAAAGGCTTCTTCGCCAAGTATCTCGCGGGTGTGTTTGCCGACAATGTCAGAAAAGGGTAAGCCTACTAGTTTGGCATATGACTGGTTGACGAATTTATAGCGCTTTTCAGCATCGCACTGGGCAAGCAATACCGGCGCGTGATTTGCGATCAACTGTAATTGTCTCTCACTTTCACGTAGCGCCATTTCTGACAGCTTGTGCTCGGTGATGTCTCGGCTGACGGTGGCCCAGCCGACAGTCGTGCCGCTGGCGTCGAGGACACTGAACAGATAGTAGAACATCCAGATCGGCTCGCCAGTCTGGAAGTGGCGCAAGCGGATCTCAACATCGCCATGACCATCCCGTAGCACGCGCGGGAAAAACTCCTCTGCGATGAACCGCTGGTCCTCCAGGAAGAAGTAATCCTGCACCTTGACCCGGCAAGCAGCTTCCATATCGGGCAGACCGACCATGCGCATACCCGCAGGATTCACATAATGCGGCTTCATTTCTAGGTCGCACATGCCAATAAATTCACTGCTGCTGTCGGCCAGCATGACAAACTTCTGCCGTTCCACATCGGCCTGTTTGCGCTCGGTTACATCATTAAAAATGAGCACCATGCCAAGTACATCATTATCTGCATTACGTATTGGCGCAGCAGAATCCTCAATCTGATATTCCTTGCCATCTCGAGACAGAAGTGTGGTGTGATTACTGAGATAAACAACTTTACCGGTGTCGATCACTTTCTCGACGGGATTGTCGATTGTTTCACGCGTGGTTTCATCTATTATTGGAAATACCTGCTGGATAGGTTTACCACTGGCTTCTCCAAGTGGCCAGCCTGTAAGCTGTTCAGCTACAGGGTTCATGCGTGTGACATTGCCTTTTTTGTCGGTGGCAATAACACCATCAGCAATACTATTAAGTGTTATGAAAAGATTTTGTTCACGCTCTTTTAGATCCTCGACGAGTTTTTGAATGTTGAAAGCCATTCGGTTAAAGGAATTCACAAAGGTACTGAATGCGCCCCGTCTTGGTATATTAATCAACAACGGCTGGCTGAAATCAGCACGTGATATTTCATCTGCCTGTGTCGCTGTTTTCAATAGGTATCCGGTAACAATTGAAACCAGCCAGTAAACCAGTAAGCCTGATATTAAAGCAATAATAATTCCTGTTACTATCAGTGTATTTCGCAACTCAGCAACAGGACGGGTTACTGCCTGTAACGGTGCAATGCTAATAATGCTCCAGTCCAGGGCATGATTTTCGCCGAATTCGGACATGTCGGAATAACCAGCCATCACCATATCACCTTTACTATCTGTATAAGAGATAACACCGGTTGCCCCATGTCGGGAAAAGGCATCCAATAATTCCGGTTGAACCTGTAAATCCGGAAAACTGTCAAAAAATTGCACTGCGGGATCTTCAGAGACAATAATCCGCCCCTGATTGTCCACAACATAGAAATGTTTATCACCTATCGTGCGCTTCTCGTAACGGGCCATAGCTTTAGCGATGCGTGTCAGGTTGACTTCTAATGTTAGTACACCCGTGACTATCGTATTCGAATTATCCGTAATGGGCGTCAGCAGGAGAATGCCCGGGCCGGAATCAAGTATTTGTGCTTCTGAAATAAAAACCTGTCCCTGGCGGGCATTCACAGTTGCCGAAAACAGGGCTTTGTTTGAAGGGTATTGTTCAAGGAACAGTTCAAACAGGTCGCTCTCATTTCGCTCGCCTGAACTGGCGATGATCTTACCGGATAGATTAATTACATCGATATCTTCGACCCATTCATTTGCCTGAGTGATTTCGCCCAGATACTGATTAATATTTGTAATATTATCACTTTCCAGAACATCGGCTTGCGAGAGTATGCTGATATCAGTGATACGTTCTTTGATAAAGTTATCAATATTATGCCCCATCAGAACCGACTTACCCTGCAGGTCTTTCCTGATAGTATCAGTCAAAGTATGAGAAGAGCTGTAAAGACTGATGACAGCAAACAGTGAAAGGGGGATAAGAACAGCCAGCATGGCCGCAACAACAATCAGCGATTCATACGATAAAAATATTTTATTATTTGTTAGTGGCATCACTAGTTTCTAAAATGGAGTTTTTTATAAATTGTCATTTGGCCGGTCTTTTTTTTCATGGTCTTCAATAAGTGCCAGTGCTTCTGCCAGTGAGAATGAGGCAATCAGTTGCAGAACCTGATCTGCCAGCGGTTGCTTTAAAATAACGCGTAATAAGGGCGCTTCAGTATTTGCCAGATTGACAGCATCACTATTCCCAGTACGCAACCAGCTTTTTAGTTGAGAGAGCACTTCATCTGCACGCTTCCTGTCAACTTCCTCCATATTGATATCATCATTAAATGCTGAGTTGAGTTCATTAATCAACCTCTCTAGTGTAGTGTAGCAAACTATGCTATGAAATGGTAAAATCCTGCCACGAAAA
>CALCSG010000256.1 GCA_937894085.1 uncultured Gammaproteobacteria bacterium
ATTCCTGAACCATGATGTTAGCTTTCAATCCCATGAATGCCTGTACCACACTTTCGGCTGCTTTCTGGGTTTCTGCCAGCACCACACCGATGCCCTGGGTGCCTTCCAGCAATTTAATTACCAGAGGTGCTCCATTCACTATTTTTAACAGGTCATCTATGTCATCAGGGTTATGCGCAAAGCCTGTGATAGGCATGCCGATTCCTTTTCTGGCGAGTAACTGCGCAGAGCGTAATTTATCGCGCGAACGGGTTAATGCAACCGATTCGTTGAGTGGGAAAACATTCATCATTTCAAACTGACGCAGTACGGCTGTGCCATAAAAAGTGACCGATGCGCCGATACGTGGAATAACCGCGTCAAAGCCTTCCAGTACTTTTCCCCGGTAATGTATAGTCGGGTTATGGGATGTGATATTCATGTAACAACGTAATATATCGATGACCCTTACTTCATGACCTCGAGTTTCTGCTGCTTCAACCAGACGTTTTGTTGAGTACAGGTTTTTATTTCTTGAAAGTATTGCTATTTTCATATGTTTTCTCTCTTAGTTTTTGGGCGGGCTATCGCCCGATAAACAGGAAGCAGCGAAATTGACATAAAATTGATTAATCAATTCCGTGCGATCCTGAAATTAACGAAACTTCATACTTTTACGATCGATGTGAAGTCTGCTTTGCTGCTTTCTTATCTCAATTTAATGAGTGTTTCTATAATTGGGTTAGACCCTGCACTAGGATTGCTGTATTTTCTGCAGACAGGTTTGATGCGCTCTGTGCAAACGCATTTTACCTGCACTTAGTCCTATACCCAGTGTAAATGCTATGTCTTCTAAAGATAAATCAAACCAGTAACGCAAAGAGAGAATTTCTCTGGCACTGGAATTTATCTGCTTTAATGTATTAGAAACGGTGTTTTTGCGCAGTTCTGCTTCGTAAGCATCAGCTTTATATGACTGTTCACTGAGATCAATAATAGTTTCGATTAGCTTAACCCTGTCCTGCTGTGTTTGTTTTTTATTGATCAAACTAAAGCATTGATTTTCTGTAATCCGTAGCAACCAGGTTTTTAAGCTGGATTGACCGTTAAACTGATACGCGCTGCGATAAAATCGTATGAACACTTCCTGCAGAACATCTTCAGCATCTGCCTGGTTTTTCAATATAGAAAAACTGTACCGGTAGATATCTCTCTCATATCTTTCAAACAACAAGGTAAAGGCAGACTGCCAGCCGGAATCCTTCAAGATTATTTTTTTCAGTAAAGTCGCATCAGTAAAATTAGGTGTATTTTCTTGAGTACTCTGCATGCACGCTTTTGATTTTGATTAAAAATAACACCATATATTAGTTGCTGTAACAAATATAATTAATTATATTTGTTACTTTGAGCAATAAAATTTATCAAAGAATGAATATTGAGTTGCTTAGAACATTCCTTGAACTAACTCGCACCCGCCATTTTGCACAGGCAGCGGGTATGTTGAATGTGACTCAGGCTGCAGTCAGTGCGCGCATTAAACAATTAGAAATGTTACTGGATGTTCGATTATTTGACCGTAACAAACGGGAAGTTAAATTAACCCCGGAAGGGCATCGTTTAAAACGCCATGCCGAACGGTTACTGGCTGACTGGCGCAAAGCCAGGCAAGAAGTTTCTGCGGGGGGTGCCAGACACCAGATGTCTATCAGTAGTAGCCCACGATTATGGGATATTTTGCTACAAAAATGGTTAATTAATTTAAGAAGACTTGAACCTGACATGGCGCTGATTACCTATTCTTTAGGTCCGGATGCAATACAAAGACAACTACTGGAAGGTGTTATTGACCTGGCCTTTTTACTTGATCCGCCCATGCTGGAAAATTTACAGGTGATTGAAGTTATAGCGCTGAAACTGACGCTGGTATCGACTGAACCATCAATGCAGATAGACAATGCTGTGCAGGATGGTTTTGTCATGGTTGACTGGGGTCTGGCGCATGCACTGGAACTACAGCGTGCTTATCCGGATATGCCGGAACCCTTTACTCGTTTGGCGACAGCTCGTCTGGCTCTGGAGTATATTAGATCCGCCGGTGGAAGTGCCTATCTGCCGCTCACGATGGTAAACTCTCTGATTCGTCGAAAGCGTTTGTTCGTAGTTAAAAATGCCCCGGTATTTGAACGGCATGCTTATGCCGTTTTTCCGGTTCATAGTGACCGACTGGTGTTGATCAACCAGGCGTTGAGCCTGTTTACTGATAAGTCCAGCAAGTCTCGATAGTGAAATCATAACCATCTCATTCGACGGTAAAACTTGGGGGGTGCCGATCGCGCAGAGCGTGCTGTATTTCGGCTTCTGGTAGTTGCAGCATTTCTCCCGGCAGTTTTTTATCGGCTTCTTCGGCGCTGCCTTCTATTTCGATCCATAATAAACTGGATGGACTCTGCTTCCACTTGGCAAACAATTCGACATCACCAGTCTCTATTTCATCTTTATCAATAAGCATCCATTTTTGCATGCAGATTTCCTCTAGTATGTCTCTATGTGTTTAATTCAGGTTTAATGCCTAACGCAGAAAGCTGTGTCTCTCCGAGCACGGATTTAACGTGTAAATCTCGTTGAGGGTAAGGAATATTGATGTCATTTTCATGAAAGCTATCCCACACATTCAATAAAAGTTCACTAATGACACTGCCTCTTCCTGCTTCCGGATCATCAATCCATACACGAACTTCGAGGTTTACCGAGTTATCGCCAAATGCCATCAGTTGCGCTTTTGGTTCAGGGTCGAGCTTAATGCGAGGCACCATTTGTGCCGCTTCGACACACAGCTTGATGGCTAATCTGACATCACTGTCATAAGAAATACCAACAGGTACTCTGAGTCTAATTAAGCGGTTACTGTAAGACCAGTTTTCCACCCGCTGGGTAATCATTTCCTCGTTGGGGATAAGGGTTTCGATGCCATCACGAGTGATAACAGAGGTATATCGTAAGCCCAGATGATTGATCCAGCCGAAACTTAAGCCCAGAGAGATAACATCGCCCGGTTTGATAGATTTGTCCATTAACAGGATGACGCCACTGACCAGATTGGAAAATATTTTCTGTAAACCAAATCCCAGTCCGACACCCAATGCTCCACTGAAAACTGCAAGTGCTGTCAGATCTATACCGACACTGGATAAAGCGATCAGTATGGCAAATAATACCAGCGTAATGCGAGTTAACTTTGAAACCAGTACACGGGTTGATGCATTTGTCGTTGTTGATCGTTCCAGGCGCCGCTCAAGTAGTGATGAAAGGGCATTTGCAAGCCATAAGGCGAACCACAGGGACAAACCGATTTTTAATACCGTTAACGGAGATAATCTAATCTGCCCGATATTGACTGATAAGCTATCCAGCAGCGTCATCGTATCATCAAGATATCCAAAAATATTCAGTGCTGCCACTGTCCAGGCAGAAAAAGCAATAAGCTTTGAAATGGATTTATTCTTAACCAGCATGGTAGCCAGGCGGATTAATACCCAGGCAGTCAGTAAACTGGCTACGGTAATTAATGCCCCGTTATACAGACCTGCGTAAGCGGTTACTTTGATCGCTATCCATTGCAGCACCAGCCATGAAATAGGTACACTGTTATTTCTTAATGCGTCCCACAGGTGGCGAAAACTTAGCACTCGCTGTGTGTATTGCATCATAGAGTCGAGCATTCGGTTTATCAGTGGCGCTAGTAGCCAGCGTGCAATACCGAATACCACCAGAATTGTAATAAACTGTGGCCAGAATGCCGGGTTTTTAAGCAGGTTCAGCATTTTTTCGAAGAATGCGATACCTTCAGTCGTTAGAGAATCTAGGTCGAGTGATACAGCCATAATTAACCTTTAAATTTTGATTTTTATAATAAAAATAAACTGGCCAGGCCCAGAAAACTGAGAAAGCCGATAATATCGGTGACAGTTGTCAGTATCACGGCACCCGACAGAGCAGGATCTATATTCATGCGTTTTAATATAAGGGGTATAGAAATGCCGGACAATGCTGCGGCCAGTAAATTTATCAGGATGGCAAAAGAGATGATCAGGGCTATGCCTATATCCTGGAACCACAAATAGCATACCAGTCCGACCACTACAGACCATACCGCGCCATTTAGAGCGCCGACGCCAACTTCTTTAAAAATTAACCAGCGTACATTGGACTTGGCTATTTGATCGAGTGCCAGACCACGGATGGTCAGTGTGAGTGTCTGGCTACCGGCAATACCCCCCATGCTGGCGACAACGGGCATTAGCACAGCGAGGGCGACAAACTTTGCTAGCACTTCTTCAAACTGTCCGATAACCCAGGCCGCGAGGAAAACAGTAATCAGGTTGATGTCCAGCCAGACTCCGCGCCTTTTGGCACTTGGAACCATCGGAGAAAAAAGGTCTTCCTCTTCGTCCAGACCTGCCGATTTAAGCATCGCATGTTGTGCTTCTTCACGAATCAGATCTACTACATCATCTATCGTAATACGGCCAAGAAGAAAGTCATTTTCATCAACCACTGCTACTGAAATAAGATCACGACGGTCAAACTGAATTAATAAATCGTGTTCTGAGGAATGGGCAAGGACTTTATCAATGTCAGGCTGCATGATATCGATAACATTAGTTTCCGGTTGTGCAGTTAGAATATTGGCGACATCCAGCTTACCGAGATAGCGGTTTTCATCATCCACTACCATCAGAGCGTCGGTATGTGTTGGTAGTTCGGGATGTAATCGTAAATAGCGCAACACAACGGCAATGGTTATGTCATTTCGAACACTAATGACTTCGTTGCTCATCAGGCGACCGGCGCTACCATCTTCGTAACTACGAACCATTTCCAGGCGCTGGCGATGATCACCCTCCAGTTGCTCGATAATAGCGTCACCAACGTTTTCCGGCAGGCTATCCAGAACTTCAGCCAGGTCTTCTGCATCCATCTCCTGCGCTGCGGCAAGAAAATTGTCATCCGTCATTTCCTCGATGATGGAAAGGCGAACTTCATCGTGCAGGTAACTTAATACATCGGCATGAAGATCTTCATCAACCAGGTTCCACACCTGTTGTCTTTCTTTCGGCGGTAAAGACTCGAGGATATGGGCTAATTCTGCCGGATGGATGTCTACCAGGGCATCTTTTAACTGTGCAAGGTGTTCATTAGCAAGATCAATAAGAACGCATTCAACGATATCAATACCGGCCGTTTCAATTTGGTTATCCATGCTTTTCCTCTGATTTAAGCTTTTTCAGAAAGTGAACTGTTATTTTCTTCTACGTTAGAGGGTTCAGGCAGTTTCTCAATCGTTACACGGCCAACACGACGATCAGTGATAGTCAGAGCGCGAAATTCGAAGCCCTGATCCTGAATTGTGTCATCGACTTCAGGCATGCGTTGGAGATGATGTAAAAACAGGCCGGATAATGTATTCGCATCCAGTGTGTCTTCTGCTCTATAACCGGAAGCACGCTCCAGATCAGTAATCGAAATCAGACCATCTGCTTCCCACTGGTTATCCCCCAGAGACTGAATGTCAATATCATTATTTACAGTGTCGGTTTCATCATGAATTTCACCGACTATTTCTTCCAGTAAATCTTCCAGTGTAATAATACCGTTAAATTCACCATATTCATCAACCACGAAAGCCATATGGGCCCGACGGTTACGCATTAAGTCAAACAAATGTGCTACTCGTTGTGTTTCCGGAATGACCAGAGGTTCTCGACAATACTTTGTCAAATCTTTCCATGGCTCCTGTTCGCCATCCATCAGGGCGGAATATATATCCTTGGTCAGTAGTAATCCTTTAATAGAATCGTTATTGTTACTGTCAATGACCGGGAAACGGGAATGGCCCGATTCCCTTATTATCTTCAGGTTGTCTTCTGCTGCTGCGGAAATATCCAGTACGTTCATGGAACTGGTCGGAATCATAACGCGGCCTACCTGACGATGATCAAATTCAAATAAGTTATTTAACATACTGGCCTGGCTGTGTTCGATTTCGCCATGCTCTCTTGAGGTTTCTACCAGACCTTTTATTTCAGCGCCGGTAAATATATCAGCATGAGTTGCTTCTTTGACTCCAAATTGTTTTAAAATCCAGCCGGAAGCGCGGTTTAGCAACCAGTTGAGTGGATAAACGG
>CALCSG010000257.1 GCA_937894085.1 uncultured Gammaproteobacteria bacterium
ATAATATTCGTTCAAATTTTACATATATATTGTTTTTTTCCTGGTCCTACTAACAGGGCAAACCAGAAAAAATCATAAGAGGCGATTGCAGCTGTTTTGCATCAACATCCTCAATTCGGCCTTCGATAACCCGACTCTGGTATGACCAGGTAGGATTATTGTTCAGACTGGTCTGTAAATAGGTATTTTCTGGTTCGACTGCCCAGATCATTCCACTGCGTAAACCGGTTTCAACTAAACCTTTGTGAAGATAGTAATCCATAATACCAGCCCCATGTGCCATGGAAGCAATTGGTACAGCCAGGCCGTTTTTCAATATCTGTTCGAGCCGTTTTTCACGGTCAAGTCGTTTCCTGTCAAACTGGTGGTATTCAACGATGATTTTTCCAGGTTCTATGGTTACCTGAACCCGCTCAACGCCTTCAAACAATGCTGAAAGTTTTTGGTTCACAATATCTATCAACGGATAAAAATGATCACCTACTTTTTTACGGCAAACTTTATTAGATCCTATATCAGATGATGACAGTAAAACCTGGTGTCTAATGTCGTCATAATGAAGAGAATAAAAGGAACCGATTTCGTAACCGGCATCCTCCAGCCTTAATCCCTGTAACCACAGGCGCTTACCATTTTTATGATCAGCTAGTTTAAGATAACTTATTTGTAAAATATTCATGTCTTTGCTCCAGAACATTACTGTTAAAAAGACAAAGAAACCCCACAGAGAAGTTTCCCTGTCAGGGTTAAAATAAATGAACAACACCGGATATTACCGATGCACTGGCTTTCATTGTTCATGGCCAGTTTGTGATGTAGAGATAACCTCTCTACGGGGAGTAATTTTGTCTTTACTGTGACAACTGGTTTAATTGTCAGGGTAAAGACCCCTCAACATAATGAGGGGAGTAGGGCATAGGAGTCAGTAGTCAATATTCAATATTCAATATTCAATATTATGAATCCGAAAACCCCAGGTTATAACGAGCTATTCAGCAAGCTGACTGTTAGAGATCCATCCAGACAACCGTTCTTCACGATTAAAGCCATTTGATCTTCATCGATAACAATCTGTTTGCCGGTTTGATTAATACCGTTCAGGCTTTTAATCATTCCGCTATTGTATAACTCAGGAATTAGCTTGTTTTCCCAGTGATCCAGTAGTGGTACCGGGCAAATGGTTTTCACCAGGCTCCAGAGGTTTGATGACTCATCATCCATGCTGATTAACAGAGCACGGTGATTTGCCATATCCGGCTTGATGATTTCACGATGATATAACCAGCAATGCACCAACTCACCTAAGATGTCCGTGTGTACACGACCGGTCACTTGCTCCAATGACTCTATGTTTCCAATACGGGTGAAAACTCTACGAAATTGATTATGACAATTATCACCCTGCACATTAAAGCTGGTCATACCACCTTCCGACAGTCCCAGAGTCAAACGACCCTGAAACTCTCGAATGGCAGTATCACGACCCCAAAAACTACCAAACACCAGGTTATCTGCTTCATCGGTTAAAATGGAATCGACGAATACTCCATGAATCTCAGGTATGGTCATATAGGCATCTGTTGTTAGTTCCATAACTTTCTCCCATGCACCCTCCGACCAGGAGTGCAAAAATAAATACACTTCCAGGTCGGTGGAAGATAAGACTGAGCCTTATACAATTTTGAGGTTACTGTGTTAAAACAATTAACATCTTTAATGAATCATTAATCTTCTTCTGGCAACATGATGGTCAAAACAGGTTCTCCTTGATCACCTGGCCCCAGATGTAGCTTTAATGTGATGGGTATGGCTCTCTTCGATTTCCCATCTCGTGGAATGCAATCGAGGTAAAAATTAATCTGACTGCTTTGATCTTTAGCACCAGCAATGCCGTGACGAGCCATCCAGACAATATCCCATAAACGACCTGACTGATCTTGATGGGTTTGCTGATCTGTATCACCCTGTTTCCATTCAATGTATAAATTCCAAACAGTATGGGTGACGGCAACCGGAAATTTTAAACCGGCTGTTTTTGCTATATCAGTAATATCGATTAAAACACCATCTTCGATGGCCATTGCTCGCGTATAAGTCGATACGGCAGGACCGAAAAACTCGGTTAGTGAATCTTTTTTATTCATGGGGGATCTCCGAAAAATGACGGAGATACCCCAACGGGTATGTCCCGTCGGGTTAGTTTAAAAATGAACAACACCGGATGAATTCGATGCACTGGCTTTCATTGTTCGTGTCCAGTTATGTGTGTAGAGATAACCTCTCTACGGGGAGTAATTCGGTCTTTCCTATCAATCAATCTTTGATGGATAAATTGTTCTGATAGGAAAAACCCCTGATGATTACCAGGGGGGAGTAGTTAATGACTGATAAAATGATTAATGCTGTTATATTAATCCTCTATCAGCAAAGGAAATTGTACCTTCATTTCCTATGACAAAATGATCCAGAGTTCTTACATCAATTAACTCTAATGCACTATTGAGTCTCTTGGTGATATGAATATCCGATTGACTCGGTTCTGGATCACCCGATGGATGATTGTGATAAAAAATCACCGCAGAAGCATTACATTCCAATGTTCGTTGAGCCACCACTCGGGGATACACGGAAGCACTGGAAACAGAACCGGTGAAAAGTTCTTCGTTTGCTATTAATCGATGTTTGTTATCCAGAAATAGCACACCAAAAATCTCATTTTTCCGGTCACTTAAATGAAGTCTCAAGTAATCACGAGTCGCCTGTGGGCTATTAAAACTCTCACCAGGTCGATGACGTAATTCTAGAATTTCAATGGCCAATCTTATCAGTGTTGTTTGCTCCACTGCGTTAAGACTGAAGGAGTTAATCCTGGCAAACTGATTTTCATCGTTGCAGGAATTTAGTGGTAATACATTCTGCATAATGATCTCTCCGCAGTTAATTGTGACGGAGATACCCAGCGGGTTTATCCCGTCGGGTTAAGTTAAAGGTGAACAACACCGGGTAAATTCGGTGCGCTGGCTCTCATTGTTCATGTCCAGTTTAGTAGTAGAGATAACCTCTCTACGGGGAATAATTCAGGCTTTCCTTATGACGCTAAAAACGGCATAGGAAAGCCCCCTGAACCAAATCAGGGGGGTAGGGTGTGATCAGTCATCTTCATAGGGTTGGAATTTATAAACATTTCCCCAACTTTCTATAACCGGTTTGATATCGCCTTCATTGAGATAAGTATCAAGCTGAGTATTGGTCTGATACAGGTCGTTCAATACCTGCACCATGTCCTGAAAAATATCATCATCAATGTAGAGTAGATCCTGTAAATCAACTCGATACCGATTGCCATTCCATAATGACAATAGGAACTGAGCTACACGACTAGATCCACCGGTATCACCACGCGCAATCGGTAACAACTGGTAAATTCTTTGTTTTGTATCCATAGCATTCATTACCTTCAATCAATAATAAGACAGGCGGGCAAAGTGAGGGATAACGTAATGTTACCCCTCATCAATATGATGGTGATCAGGTGGGTAAAAGGGCTGATAGCCCGTAACCCATCATCAAGGAAACTCCTGCAAGTACAAAACACACGCGGCTAAAAGCGGTGAGCGCATCATCTCTTGAAAGTTTTATGGACTTAGACGAAAGCGTTGGCATGATTAAAATTTCACACTGAGCATTAACGAGTGGTTTATCTATAACGGCCAGAGGTTTTGAATTATGCACAATCATCTCTGTTCGAGTAGAGGCTCTATGATTCATTGTCGTCTCCTGAAGCTAATACAATATCTTCAACTTCCAGTTCAACAACGTCATAAACAGGCAATGGGTTTTGGTCATACATGGTTTTCTCCTACGTAGGTTTTGCTCATGGGGGACTCACTTATGAACCCCCAGAGAGATTCATAAGTTGAGTCCCTCAGAGCTGGAAAAGCCCAGATTGGAAAAACCAAAACCCGTATCCGGGAATTAGATTCCCAGATGGGTGATGAATAACGATCAACAGATCGCCTCTTAGTGTGGATCAACCTCAATGAGGCGTAAAATTTCATGATCCCTGTTCTACTTAATGGCGAGTTTTGGTCATCGCAAGACACATTCGGTTGCAACTACTTTCTCAAAAGCTATGGTGATATTTTCAATAGAAATGATCTGAATAGATTTTGAGAAAGTCTGGATCTCAGACTTTCCTTAAAGCTCAACTAGCACCAGTAATAAAATACTGAAAATCAGTAAATATGTAATTAAATAGCGCCAGGGTTTACCCTGAATTCTTTTATCCTGTAAAAGAATCTGGCCTTTCTAAAAAGGGTAACAAGACCACCAAATCTGAGCACGTGCTGAACACGCACATAGGGACACCCGATTTTCCAGCCGAGGCAGCAAGTGATGAAAGAGAAGAGTAGGTCTGTGTGAGACCGCTACAGCCTTACCTTAAATGAACCTAAAACTATAATCATAGATTCACTTAAGTGTAAGACTGTAGACAGCTTATGACACAGGCACACAGTAGAAGTGAGCGGGGATTGATACCTTCATACAAGTAATATTGTCGAAATCAATGGCGTTGATGAAAAACAATATAATTTGCATCCAGTAGGTCAGCATTTCACAATCCATGGCTGATTCACCACACTATGGCAGTGGTCGCAACATTCTGGAATTATACAAATATTAAAAGCAAAAGCCCGTAGAAATTACCCTACGGGCACGTAAATTAAATTTTCATTAAGCAGTTACAGGTCTAAACCATGCTTTTTCATTGGTATCCCAACGATAGCCAATTGATTTGAGTTCAGATTTCTTTGCCATAAACTGTGGATCATCACGATCCAGTTTTACATAGTCATCTAACTCATCATCACTGAACAAGCTTTGAATATTAGTTTTAACATCGTCAGTGACTTGATCACTTGAAACCGGTAGTGATTGGTCAGACTCCTGGTCATCATCGTCACTATCTAATTCAAACTGAACGGCCTGTCCATCGATAGATGCCCAGGTAATATCCAGTAATTTGCATTTGATAACATGACGACGTATATCCTGCCCAGTCTGCTTGTCTTTAGTAACATACGAATCTGGCCGTCCATCAGAGACCTTGAAACAAATCATTACTTTCCTGTTGTCATCATTGATGTCATCTTTCAGTAATAAGTATTTTTCAAGTGCCTTACCAAGCACAGAAGTGCAGTCATAAAAGGTATAGCTAGGATTATCGACACGCCCACCCAGGCCAGTTAAAGAAACAGACTCATAAGGTTGACCCTGTGCAGGGTTAACAGTACGAGCACGGTTTAAATAACCCATTCCAGTAGTGTGTTGATCGTTGTATTTTACAGTGTC
>CALCSG010000258.1 GCA_937894085.1 uncultured Gammaproteobacteria bacterium
TCCTTAACAGTGCAGCTAGGTTAAGTTGCACTTATGAGTTGAATTCGGGAATTAATATATTGCTCAGTCCTTTATGTATTGCATAGAGTGATAAAAAGAAGCGCTTCTCAAATCATAAAATAAAACCAACTCACAGAGGATCACCAGGATGAATATTCCGATAAAAACATCAATTACTAATGTTAAGCCAATTTTAAAACATACTTCATCAATATCGATGGCAATTTGCCTGCTCGCAGTTTTACCGTCAGTTGCACTGTCAGCAGTACCGACAGACTGGTCTAGCATTCCAGTCACCAATTTAACCCTGTTTTACCCCGGACAGTCCGGCTATGAATGGTTAATGAGTGAAGAACACCAGAGCAAGGATGGAAAAGAGCAGGGCTACAGAGACATGAAAAAGGGGGTTGACTGCTTTTTTTGTCATGAAGGCGATGAAGCGGCAATGGGAGACAAACTGGTCAAGCGTGGCCCACTGGAACCTATGCCCGTTACTGGAAAACCCGGTAGTGTAAACCTGGCCTTGCAGGTCGCTTACGATAACAATAACGCCTATTTTAGAGCTAAATGGAAAACCCGCAATCCTTATGCAGGTGATGCCCATCCTTTCTGGCGATATGATGGCAAGGAATGGAAAGCCTACGGCCATCCTAAACTTGATAAAGAAGTACAGAATGGAGAGCAACCCGGAATATACGAAGATCGTTTCTCAATCATGATCGATGATGGAAAAGTGTCTGACTACGATGTACATGGTTGCTGGTTAAGCTGTCATGATGGACAGCGTGACATGCCCAATAAGGCTGGAAAAACTGCCGTCAAAGGACATGCTATCCTTGGCGACAATGGTCTTAAGAAAAGCGATGTACGCAAATATTTACCGTCGACCAGAACCAGTGGCAACTGGGCCGATACAAAGAGCAGAGCTGAAATTGATAAAATTGGCGCAGCAGGTGGATTCCTTGATTTAATGCAATGGCGTGCTCATCGCTCAAATGTTGTCGGCATGACTGATGACTTTAATGTACTGGAGTATCGTCTTAATGACGCAGGTAAAGGACCCTTCGCAAAAAACTGGGATAAGAAAATGAACCAGCCAAAATACATGTATAACAAATCTGTATTTGGTAGCAATTCAACCAGCGAAGACCAGATACGCACAGCTTCAACTCCGTTGACACGTGAAATGAATGCATCAGCCTTTGATCCTGATCTTAACTGGAAAGTGGGTGACCTTATTCCTGAATATGTGACCAGCCGGGAAGACGCAAAAGGTTCCGCAGCCGATAATAATATGGCGAAAGGTGAATGGAAGGATGGTATGTGGACAGTGGTTTTCGCACGTAAATTTGGGCTAACCAACCCGGATGATAAAAACCTGTCAGAAGGCAATGCCTATACTATCGGCTTTGCAGTACATGATGACAACATAACAACTCGTGGTCACTATGTTTACTGGCCAAGAAGTGTTGGATTCGGTGCAGAAGAAGCAGATATTGAAGCGACTAAAGTCCCTTAAACATCAATCATTGTAACTTGTTGAACACCCTGTCTGTCCTGAAAAGTTCAGGCAGGGTTACAGGCTCACTTTTAACCATTTTTTGTAAGTAAAATAGCTTAAACATTTTTCCCTGACCTGTTCTAAACCCTCTTTAGATTGGTAGTTAAAACAAATCTCATTTAAATCCACGACAATTTTTTTCAACAGTTCATCCTGTTGCCCTCCTGTAAACTCCGTCAGGTTTTTTGAAGTATTCGTTTGCAGCATTAATTTCCGCAACTGGTTAGCGCTTGTAGATTGATCTATTGTAGATCGAAATCGTCGCCATTGGCGGATTTTCAAGGCCAGCTTATAAACCCGGTAAGCCGTATAAATAATAACCGTTAACAGAAAACAAATAATCGTTATCCAGGCATATCCCGGTATACGCCACACAGCCGGTAAAGAATGTTTCAAAACTTGCAGACGCCCTGACGTTGTATCGAAATATTCGAGTTCCAGCTCATTATCCTGAGTTAAATGCCATTCGGGTATTTTTATCAGCAATCTTCTGCTAACTTTATCTGAATGCTTATCTGCTTTATTTTCGATAATGACATCCTGACCAGCTATTTTTAATTTATCCAGGAATGTCTGCAACCCTTCAATATGATCAGGTAATCGACCGCTATTATCAATTACCACCAGCCAGCTGGCTGGTTTATTATCTTCCTTAATAACATCACTTTGCACCCTAATATTACCCACAGGAATGGTTACAGGCAGATAGGCAGGCAGAGGCCTGATATTGAGAGTCACGGCGGGAAGGTAATAGCGAAACCGACCCCGCCCACGCTGCTGTATCGATGGCAGTTCTAGCTGGTAAACACCCTTATCTGGAGTTAACAACATCCATTGCAGGCGAATAACATCAGCAGAAGGATTTATCATTCGTTCAGGTTTCAGCGTGCGCACTACAAACAGGTCATTTACAAAATCATTAACCACTATTTCATTCGATTTTTCATGTAGAGCTATATCAACGGTGATCATAATAGCCTGATCAGTCCAGTAGTTTTGCTGTACAGAGTGCAGAACTGGAGAGGAATCTATATTGTTGCGTATAGAAGGAAGAATAGTTAATTGTTGAGATGCGGATATGGCGCCACCGTATGCCAGTGACGAAAGAGTCAGCTGTCCTTGAAAACGGGGATAAAGTCGAACAGAAGTATCGCTTTGTATTTGCCCATCGACTAACTCAGTAAGCTCGACCTGTTGATTCTCAACATGAAATGATTCGCGCCATTCTGACAGGTTAAGCTCGCCTGGATTACTATCTCCACGATAACTGATCGTAGCCAGTATATACTTACCTGTCTCTACTTTATTTTTATTCAGACCGACCTGTAAACTTGCAGCATAGACGCTCAAATTAACTAAAGGTGTCAGTGTAATTAGAAGCAGTATAGAAAACTTAAGCGCTAAATTTTTCAATTAATAGCTACCATTTGCGTTTTCCTTCTACAACCTGTGGCTGCCGGAGTGGAGCATTGATACCCAGTTCCATTTCGAATAACCGGTTTATCATCGCTGCGCTACTCTGTGGCAAGACCCTTTCAGTTTCTATCCATCGACCTGCTACCGTTTTTTCTGTATGATTTTCCAGTCCGAATTGCTGCATAATTTCAGATTTTATTTTGTGATCGGCAATTTTGTAAGTCTGTTGTAGCGAATCTCCGCCTACCTGCACAGCTAAATAGTTTTCATTGCTAAATAAAAACTCGGTTAGAGTTGGAACCTTTTCGCCGGCTGCAGCTGCTTTCCATAATGCTCTCTGATAACTCTGCCTGAGCTGTCGAAAGTGCTTTTGCATAGCTGCCTGCATACTCTCTGCGTAAGACATATTGACAGCTATCAATGCTGGATCTATGCCCTGTAATTCAGCATCACGATAAAGCACAATCGCCTGATCATAATCACCCGAAAAAAAATAACTGTTGGCCAGATTAAAGATAGCTTTAGCACGTATATTGTTGTCGGCAGATAGCCAGGCTACAGAGGCAAAGGCTCGCTGGGCACAGTCATAATCTTTAACACGATAACAGGCCGAAGCCTCACCGAAAATTGCATCTACAGTATCTATCTGACTAAATAATTGCTGAGCCTGCAGGTAATTTTTCTGCTTATACGCAAGCCGGGCTTTTTCATAAATGCTTTCATCATTCGCATAGGCATCTGAATATAGCAGACTGTAACCCGATAGCAGCAAAAGCACTATGTAAACAGGGACCAGGTTTTTAATAGGATGTGAAATTTGGTTAGTGTGCTTTTGCGATAATATACTCATCCATAAAAAGAATATCCCAAACAGTAGCGGTAACGAAAACCACTCCTGCCAGATAACTTGCCGCTGGATATCAGCTGGTATTTTGACGAGTGTTAATTCCAGTAGCTCATCCAGCTCTAATCCTTCAGCTTTTTTATAGTGTTTATAATTTATAGCTGGATTTAGCGTCAGTTGTTTTAACCACTCTGCTTCAAGCCGACTTAGGACAGGACGATTTTCCTGCTCAATCAGGCCTTTAAATTTATCAGGAACGGTGACGGGTTTTGTTTCACCAATACCAATGACATGAGTCTGAATATTCAAACCTGCCCATTCCCCGGTTAATATTTTAGCTGCTTTATGTTGTTCAGCCAGTTCCATATCGCCATCGGTTAAGAGTAATAATCGACGATGATGTTGACTGGAAATAAGTTCAGCTTCAGCCAGTTTAAGTGCGTCTGCTAAATTATTTCCTGCCGTGGGTAAATGAATACCTGACAGGTTTTTAATAAAATAACTAACAACCGCCTGGTCAGTAGTCGCGGGTATCAGTTCGAACGCATGTCCTGCAAATAACACTATACCCACGGCAAGATCTGAATGCTTTTGTAACAACCAGTTTTTTAACAGGCGTTGTGCAACGGCAGACCTGTCTGGTCGAACATCAGTTGCATTCATAGAAGCCGATAAATCCACGATAACAATTAACACTGAAGCATCAGGGTTAAACTCTGGTGGTAACTGTTTGATTAAACGTGGCCCGGCCAGAGCCATGCATAAAAACATCCATGCGATTAACAGGCTATATAAAGGTAATCGCTTATTCCTGTTTATAGTTGTTAGCGTAACCCAGGGGAGTAGACTTACGTCTACGAATGATTGTAGCTGTCGACGTTGCCACCAACCGTTTAACGACATTAACAATAGTGGCAATAGCACTAATATAAGCCATAAGGATTGACGCCAATAAAGATCAGTCAGGCTCATTCCCTGCTCACTCTATTAATCAGAACTTTGAAAGATACCGGTAACAGCATTATGATTAAAAGTATTAGGGAAAATGCTAACGGATATTGATATAAAGGAATTACAATCGATTTACCCTGCTTCTTTTTATTTTGCTCCGGCGCTATTGAGATATTTTTGAGCACATTATCGGTGACACTTAAATCTTTAACATGAACCATCTTACCTCCGCCAATTTTTGCCAGTTGAGTCATCAACTGCAGATCGACAGCCTGGTAAATCAAATGTCCTTTACCCAATGAAAACTCCGGTTTAGCAGCTGAACCTATGGCTAAAGTATGAAGTTTAAATCCATCATGCACTAATTCCTGCACAGCCGCTTCGGGCGATATCACTCCCAGCTGTTCATAACCGTCACTGACCATCATCACTATAGTTTGTGATTTTTCACTGTCAGGAGTGAACTTTTTCTGAATCAAAGCCAGTGTTTCAGCAATATCACTGTTACGTCCTCCTAATGTGGTTTTTAAGCGACCGATAATATTGCTTACCAACGAGAAATCACTGGTTAGCGGCAA
>CALCSG010000259.1 GCA_937894085.1 uncultured Gammaproteobacteria bacterium
TCATTGTCCAAATACAATAGAAAAATAGTTTCTCGCCAGGGCGTCACGAACGCAAAGGAAAAAAAGTCCTACTTTGTAAGCTTTAATGAATTTGAAGCAGCCAGCTTTTAGCTAGTGGAGTATTCAGCTTTATATCAGTCGGATACCGTCTTTTTCTATACTGATAATTTTCTGTTTATACAAACCGCCGATGGCTTTTTTAAAGGCTTTTTTACTCATACCGAATAATCTTGAAATCTGTTCAGGGTCGGATTTATCGTGTACAGCGGCGAAACCATTTTGTTTGTTGAGGTACTGTAATATTATTTTTGCGTATTTATCGCGGGTTTCCTGCCCTCCCTGCAAGCTCAAATCTATTTTGCCATCTTCCCTGGTCTTTTTGATGAATCCTTTTTTAGATTGACCAAAACTTAAACGCTGAAATACATCGTTTTGATACAAAACACCCCAGTGACTGTTGTTAATAATTGCCTTGAACCCCAGCTCAGTCGTATTCGCTATCAGTAAATTGACTGCCTGTTGAGGTTTAAAGTTATGCGGTCTGTCATCATCCAGGAATTTGTCAATTTTTGAAGAAGCGGCAATGCGTCCATCGCGTTCATCGATATATAAATACACGATATAAGAGTGATCAACTTCCATTTTTCGGTGTTGTTCGGCAAACGGTACCAGGATATCCTTGTCAAGACCCCAGTCTAAAAATGCACCCACATCGGTAAGGGCAACAACTTTTAAATAAGCGAATTCACCGACTTTTGCCCTGGGTTTTTGAGTGGTGGCTACCGTGCGATCTTCCGAGTCAAGATAGATAAAAACATCGACAGTGTCGCCGACAGTTAAATTATCAGGTGCATGTTTACGCGGTAATAACACTTCACCCAGTTCTTCGGCATCCAGGTAAAAACCGAAATCTACCGTTTTTATGACTTCTAAAGAGTAAGACTGGCCGATTGTAATCATGAGTGTGAGTTAACTGATAAAATTTTTGAGATCCAGATTATACAGCTAAACGCTGTTGTTCTCACAATATTAAGCTGGCAACCCTGAGACTCAGTTAGTTAATCTCGCTGAAAAAAATACTTACCACAGAGCACACGAAGGTCACAGAGGAAGAGAAGGCTGTTAGTGATTACTACATTTCAATCTATTTAACTTGATTTTGAGCATGAGAAAATTTAGTTAAGCTTAAATATATACTTTTTATCTCCGTGCTCTCTGTGTGCTCAGTGGTGAAATGGTTTTAAATACCTGAATAACTGAAGCTCAATACATATTGTAGCCAGGTTAATACAGTCAACCACGGAATCTAGTCATGCTTGAGCGCCCGCGCCAGGCTCCAGACTTCAATATGCTTAATTCCTGATCTTTTTAAAACTTTACTAATTTCAGAAACGGTGCTGCCCGTGGTCACTATATCATCAATAATTGCTGCCGATTTGTAACATCTTGCAGGGCTAAACTGAAAAGCCTTTAATATGTTTTTATGACGCTTGCTGATACTCAGGCCGGATTGAGATTCAGTTGCCTTGATTCTTTTCAGGCTTTTTCGATCAACCGGAATATCCAGCAACCTGGAAAGTGTAGTAGCTATTTCTTCCGCCTGATTATAACCGCGCTCCAGTAAGCGGGAAGTATGCAATGGTACCGGGATTAATACGTCAACTTGGTGATCTCTGTAGTAATCCAGTATGTGGGTGAGCAGGGCATTGGCATTGTTTAATTGTTCGTTAAACTTCAGGTCCTGAATAATTTTTCGAGTGTTAGCGCTGTAGATTAATGGTGCGATCATTGAGTGCCAACGGGGTGGTCGATGTTGACAGACTGGACAGGTATTTCGACTGGTTTGATTTGGCAAACCACAGCTTGAGCAGGGGGTTGGAACCAGCTCTAGTGCTGCGACACAGTATTTACAGATGAAACTGTCTGCTGAAACAGGAATTCCACAGGTTAAGCACAGCGCTGGATTTAAAATTTGACTGAGTTTATACCTGAGATTGATGTATATACGTCTTCCTGACATGATTCTGACTCCTTAAATGTCAATCAATCACTGGTTAAAGCATATGAGCTCGCCCTGAGTTAGTAGTTTCGGAGCGAATTCAGGATTGACTAATCCGTTCGATACAATAGACTGACCAGCTGATTTACAATCTTATTTTATCAACGAGTTGCCTGATGATTGACACAACCCTGCGCCATGACTGGTCTTTACCCGAGATCAAAACATTATTTGACCTGCCTTTCAATGATTTATTGTTTAAGGCGCAAACGGTTCATCGTCAAAATTTTGATCCTAATAGCGTTCAAATCAGTTCTTTACTGAGCATTAAAACCGGAGCCTGTCCTGAAGATTGTTCGTATTGCCCGCAATCTGCCAGATATGATACGGAACTGGAAAAAGAGCGTTTATTACCACTGGAAGAAGTCAAACAGGCTGCTTTAAATGCAAAAAACAATGGTGCGACGCGTTTCTGCATGGGAGCTGCATGGCGTAATCCCACCGATAAAAACCTCGATAATGTGATCGAAATGATTTCTGTGGTGAAAGACCTTGGGATGGAAACCTGTGTCACTCTGGGTATGTTGACCAGGCAGCAAACGCATAAATTAAAGCAGGCCGGGCTGGATTATTACAATCATAACCTGGACACTTCGCCGGAATATTACAAGGATATTATTACCACAAGAACTTATCAGGATCGTCTTGATACCCTGCAACATGTGCAGGATGAAAACATCAATGTCTGTTGCGGTGGCATAGTAGGCATGGGTGAAGCCGAAGCAGATCGTGCCGGGTTGTTACAGCAATTGGCCAACATGCCAAAGCACCCTGAATCTGTGCCGATAAACCTGCTGGTGCAGGTTGAAAATACGCCGTTATATGGAACCGATAAAATGGATCCACTGGACTTTGTCAGAACTATTGCTGTGGCACGTATTTTAATGCCGAAGTCAGCAGTACGTCTGTCTGCGGGTCGTAACGATATGAGTGATGAATTGCAGGCATTGTGTTTTTTGAGTGGAGCTAATTCTATCTTTTACGGCGAAAAACTGCTGACGACTCCCAACCCGGTTGAAAATAAAGATATGGAACTATTCGCCAGGCTGGGCATAAAACCTCAGTCAACAAAGGATGCGCAACAGTCTGCGGCTTAAAGATCAATTCACCACGAATGACACGAAGAGCACGAAGGGTGAAACTGATATTCAATTGATTGTGAAAGGGTTTAATCATTAACAGGATGACAAGATCATCATGGTGAGTGAGGTATAACCTTTTATATTGTTTTTCCTTCGTGCTCTCGGCAACTGCTCCTGCGTTGCTCTACCTACCTACATCCCTGTAGGCGTTCGTGAGCTCCGTGGTGCAAAGGGTTTAAAAATTTATGAAGGATCTACGTGAAGCGTTAGAGCGACGTAAACAAGAGGGCCTGTATCGTCGGCGGCTGATTGCTCAGTCAGCACAGGCTGTGCATAATTTTATCGATGGCAAACATGTTTTATCTTTTTGTAGCAACGATTATTTAGGACTGGCCAATCATCCGCAAATCAAACAGGCATTTGTTGAAGCCACTGATAAATACGGTGTAGGTAGCGGTTCTGCTCACCTGGTCAATGGACATAGCCAGTTACACCATGATTGCGAATTGAGTCTGGCTGAATTTACCGGTCGTGATCGTGCCCTGCTGTTTAGTACGGGTTATATGGCGAACCTCGCTATTACCTCGGCTTTAGTGGGACGTAAGGATGTTATCTTTCAGGATAAACTGAACCACGCTTCTTTGATTGATGCGGCAAAATTATCCGACGCAAAATTTTTACGCTATCAACATAATGACCTGGCTCAGCTAAAATGGTTGCTGGATCAGCACAGTACAGCCAGGCGACGTCTTATCATGGCCGATGCCGTGTTTAGTATGGATGGAGACAAGGCTGCTGCAAAAAATTTGAGTCTGCTGGGCCGGCAATCTAATAGCTGGTTAATGCTGGATGATGCTCATGGTTTTGGAGTTTTAGGAGAAAATGGAGCAGGTCTGTGTGAAGAGGCTGGTTTGACCCAACAGGATGTCCCCATTTTGATGGCAACCTTGGGTAAAGCGGTTGGTGTCAGCGGAGCATTTGTCGCTGGCAGTGAAGAATTGATAGAAACCATGATTCAGAGTTCCCGTAGTTATATTTATACCACCGCCAGCCCGCCCGCCACGTCAGCCGCAGTTATGCAAAGCATTAAAATCATTCAGCAGGAAAGCTGGCGCAGAGAAAAACTATTCGAACTGATTAATTACTTTAAAAAGCAGGCTGCTTTGCTGGATTGTGAACTAATGCCATCCGATACGGCTATTCAGCCGATTGTAATTGGTGATAATCATAAAGCACTGGATATGGCCCTGAAACTGTTTGAGCAGGGCATCCATGTCACCGCAATACGACCACCCACAGTAGCGGAAAATACCGCACGCCTGCGCATAACATTATCCGCAGAACATGAAAAACAGGATGTAGATTTGCTTATAAAAGCACTGTCCGTTTTATAAAAAAGAATTTAAAAAATCTTAAAAGCTGTAGGTAAAACTTAACGCACCAAAATCTTCACGTTTATTAGTGATTGTTGTGGGAGAGCTTATCGATGATATCTGGAACACAAAAGCATTACGCCCGATATTCCATACCGCACCTGATGACAGTTGATTCTGATAATGCTCAAGAGGGACAGAGTAACTTTCACTAAATGTGTTGCCATCGATTAATATATTATTAAATACGACACCTGCACCGGCACCTAAAAACAGATAAAAATCATTGTTGGGCGATAAGGAAAGAGGATTTATCTGTCTGTCCGCCTGCAGAGAAAATGTCGGGAAACTATGCTGCAGATTTGTCCCCCATCTTATGGCAAGTCCCGCTTTTGTAGCGGATTCCAGGGTTCCAATTCCTGCATTCCAGAGACCCAAAATATCAAATTGTCTGTCTTTAGCTGTAGAGCGATAGAGGTTCCACACACGCTGGGCTTCGATCTTAAAGATAATCTCATTTTCAATTTGATTATTCCAGCCTTCAGGTTTGTTTGCTCCCATCAGGCCATGCATTTCAATTTGTGTCTGCTCTGCGAAAGTAATAGGCCCTACAGCGCCAAGGTAAATAGATAACTGCTCAGTTAGATTATCATCCCAGGCATATAAAGTGCCCTGCCATGCCAACAGGCCTACATATGGAACATCGTCGATTATTAAATCTGTTTGGGTAAGGTCTGCAGGAGTTTGCATACGTTGAAAAAACATATGGGCAATACCTCTTCGCTTGTTCTGCATGGTGCTGACATAAAGATCTTTTGTTAGCCAGTATAGCCAGCCTGGTAAGTTATCAGTTCCAAATTTATTGAAAGGTCCTTTACCAAAGGTTATGCCCATACCACTTGTGTAGCCGTCATCGTGCCCGACAAAAAAATCATTTTCCAGGGTAAAGGTAATAAATTCAGGTGTTTTATCTGCTGCCATGGATGCTGTGAAGCACAGTAGAGTCAGTATTAAGGTGAAGAGTGTTTTCTGAAAATAATGAGAACTATTAAAGAGCATATCTTTCCAGTTTATTATTATCTGAAGTTTGTAGAATACCTTGAGGGTAATTAAAAATACAGGTGATAATGAGAGTCTCTGCGCGAGCTGTAACTACCTGACCAATAAGGTTATAAAGTTTCCTGGTTGCTCCGGAGACTCAGCTATTATCAAAAACAACAGGAAAATGGTTTCTCGCCAGGACGCAAAGAACGCAAAGGAAAAACCAGTCCTACTTTAATAAGCCTTAATCAACTTGATGCAGCCTTTGTTAGCGTTATTTGCGTCTTAGCGAGAGTAAAGCTTTTCTTTGTACCTGAATCTCAGGGGTAATCCGGTTTACTGTGGCCGGTCATTGCTGTGTAGTAACCCATGCTAGTTTCAGTCAAATTAATCAATTTATATTTGCTTCGACTGACAGTTTAATAAAACAGAATGAGTTGATACAGGCTGACGCGGATATTCTCATTGGTGGTCATTGTGGGCTGCAGGCAATTGATGGCAGGCTCTGGCTCAACGCCGGTGTAATCGGTTTACCGGTAAATGACGTTACGGTTGATGGCTGGTATCTGGTTATGGAGCCACAGTCGACGAGCATAAAAATCAGCTGGCATCGTTTACAGTATGATTATCAACAATGTTTTCAGGATATGCAGTCAGCCGGGTTAATGGCGTATGCAAGCTGTATAAAAAGCGGTCTTTGGCCAACGATGGATATCCTCCCTGACAGCGAGCGTAGTCAGCAGGGAATCCCCCTTCAACCAGAAGATATGATATTCAGTATAGATTGAGTATTTGCGGATACAAAAATTACAGATTTCAGCAAAACATAACTGGCCAGTTTGAAAGCTCAAAGCCAGTTATCAGCACCAGCACGATATGAGGAAAAGCAATCGTAGGTCTTATTGCCTGGGACAGGTACTCTTTGATGAGTGCAATACCACCAGCACTATTCTGCTCATATTGACTGTTAAACTGGCAGGCAATTACAGCGGCCTGTATCTCCCTGTCACCAGATAAAAAGCTTTCAAGCTGTAATAAACGAGTATAAATACGTGACTGAAAAGTTTTCCAGATAGCATCCTGCATCCACAGAATCAGCAACAAAAAAATAACAAAATAGCTTATATGGTTTGAAATATACGCGATACATAACAGCCCTGTATTAGCCAGTTTAATCAGCAGTGAAAACTTTTCATAACTATCAAACTGATTCTGCAGTAGAGACCATTCATTTTCCAGATCACCTGTATTCATAGAATTACCTTCATTTATGACTTTAACTGTTGAGTGTTTAGCATTGTTAGCAAGAAAGTTCGTTTAGCGCAGCAATTGCTTTTCCTGCATGTTTTATAGTGGTTATAAATTCATGTCTGTTTTAACTTCACTGAAACTGTTCATGGCTATTTGCAGATCCTGCTGTGTATGTGCTGCCGATATCTGGGTTCGGATACGGGCTTTTCCATCGGCAACTACAGGGAATGAAAAGGCAATGACGTATACTCCTTTCTGCAACATGCGGCTGGCGAATTCAACGGCTGTAGAAGCGTCGTAGAGCATGATTGGTGAAATAGGATGAGTGCCGGGTACAATATCAAAACCGCGATCTAACATGCCCTGTCGAAAGAAATCTGTATTTTGTTGTAGCCTGTCACGTAATTCGCCTGACTGACTGAGTATCTCCAGTGCTTTAATGGCGCCGCTGACTACCGAGGGGGAAACAGTATTGGAGAACAGGTAAGGGCGTGAACGCTGACGAAGTAGCTCTATAATTTCAGTTTTGCCGCTGGTGTAGCCTCCGCCAGCACCGCCAAGCGCTTTGCCCAGTGTTCCGGTGGTGATGTCGACCCGATCCATGCAGTTGCGATATTCGTGCGTACCGCGTCCCTGTTGTCCGATAAAACCGACGGCATGGCTGTCATCAAAGTGTACCAGTGCATCGTATTTTTCAGCCATGTCGCAGATTTTATCCAGCTGGGCGATATAACCATCCATCGAAAATACGCCATCGGTAGTGATCAGTTTAAAGCGAGCTCCGGCCTGTTGCGCTGCCTGTAGCTGTCGTTCCAGGTCAGCCATGTCGTTATTGTGATAACGGTAGCGTGATGCCTTGCATAGTCTGATTCCGTCAATGATTGAGGCATGGTTTAATTCATCGGAAATGACCGCGTCTTCCGCGCCTAACAGGGTTTCGAACAGGCCGCCATTAGCATCGAAACAGGATGGGTAAAGTATGGTGTCCTGTGTGCCAAGAAATTGCGTTAAGTTGTGTTCCAGTTGTTTATGGATAGATTGAGTACCGCAGATAAACCGTACCGATGCCAGTCCATATCCCCAGTCCTGTAATCCTTTAATGGCTGCTGCCTGCACTTCCGGATGCTGAGCCAGCCCCAGGTAATTGTTGGCACAAAGGTTAAGTAGCGGTTTGCCTTCTTTTACATTAACAAAAGCGCCCTGGGCCGAGGTCAGCACCCGTTCTTCCTTGTATTGCCCCTTCGAACGAATTTGTTGCAATTGCTGATTGAGGTGTTGTTTAAATTTGGAATACATTTAACTCTCCCAGTTGAGAATTACTTTTCCCGATTCGCCGGACAGCATGGCATCGAAACCCTGTTGAAACTGATCTATCGGCAGGCGATGGGTAATGATGGGGCTTAACTCCATGCCGGAATCTATCATCACCGACATCTTGTACCATGTTTCGTACATTTCGCGACCATACACGCCTTTGATGGTCAGCATATTGAATACAACTTTGTCCCAGTCGATGGAGACATTGGATTGTTGAATGCCCAGCATGGCAATTTTCCCACCATGGCACATATTTTCCAGCATGGTATTAAAAGCCGAAGCATTGCCCGACATTTCAAGGCCGACATCGAATCCTTCATGCATGTTCAATTCTTTCTGTACGTCCGCCAGGTTTTCATGGCGCACGTCGACTGTGCGACTGGCACCGAGTTTTCTGGCCAGTTCTAGCCGCCACGGGTTGATATCGGTTATTACCACATGGCGTGCTCCGGCATGTCGACAAACTGCAGCCGCCATGCAGCCGATTGGCCCTGCGCCAGTGATCAATACATCTTCACCCATTAAATCAAATTGCAATGCGGTATGGGTGGCATTGCCGAAAGGGTCAAAGATAGCAGCGATATCCAGGTTGATACCATCTCGATGTTCCCACACATTCGACATTGGCAACACAACGTACTCTGCGAAAGCACCCTGGCGATTAACACCTATGCCGCTGGTATGTGCGCACAGATGGCGTCGTCCAGCCATGCAGTTACGGCATCGACCGCACACGACATGACCTTCGCCTGACACTATTTGCGCTGGCTGGAAGTCATTAACATTGCTACCGACAGCGATTATTTCGCCAACAAATTCATGCCCCACAACCATCGGTACCGGTATGGTTTTCTGCGCCCAGGCATCCCAGTTATAGATATGGATATCGGTTCCACAGATGGCAGTTCTTTTGACTTTAATTAACACGTCATTGATGCCATATTTTGGAACGGGAACCTGTTGTAACCAGATTCCTTTTTCAGCTTTTGCTTTAACCAGTGCTCGCATTGTATCCATACTAAACCCTTTTTTATTGAGGAATTTTAAAAGGTTATGCTACCCTGTTTTAAGCTACAGCAAGAGAGTAATTAATACTTTATATAAATATACTATAATGAAATTACCTTTCGAGAGTCCTAATACTATACAGTCAGGGAACAATTATGAGTGATAAACTTTTTGAAATTGCTTTTAGCGGGCAGATTGTTGATGGTGCTGATCTGCAACTGGTCAAACAGAAAATAGCTCTAGTTTTCAAGGCTGATGAAGAACGTCTTGCCCAGATGTTTTCCGGCCGACGGGTATTAATCAAGCGCCAGGCAGATGAAATTACGATGATTAAATATCGTGGAGCGTTTCAAAAGGCTGGTGCCATTTGCGAGGTTGTTGATCTTTCTGCAAATGCCGGGGGTTCGCAAAATGATGCTGTCGTGCAACCTGCCAAAGAGAGCGCTACCACCCGGGATGATAATTCCGCCTACGTTAGTAAATATCCTGAATCAGATGCTATACCCGAGGCCTTGCTGTCAACGCCTTTAGCTATTACTGCAGATAAAATTGAAGATCTGGTTACCGATGTTGCGCCGGTAGGCAGTCCGATGCAGCACCGGATAATTGAAGCCGAAGAGCCTGTGATTGATATCAGTGGTATCGATGTCGCGCCGGTTGGCAGTAATCTGTCACCTGCTAAAACCGATTCTCCGCCTCCACCACCCGATACCACGGGTTTGACAATGGCTGACTAGCCCTGATCATGAAAAGGGCAACTGCCCTTTAATTCTTCAGGAACATTATCCGGACAGCTGCCGCAGGCCAGGTTCCCCGGAACTGCAAAGTCAATTTTACGCGGATAGGGTAAATCGAGAGAATTCATAATGTCGATAAACTGCTGCTTGCTTTTGCCACCGCCCAGTCTCGGGTTGCGGGCTTTTTCCTGTGCAACGCTGCTGACATGCCTGCCTTCATAATCGTGTCCCGGGTAAATCAGGGTTTCTCCCGGTAATGAAAAAAACTTATTGTGAATGCTGTTATACAGGGCCTCTGCATTACCCGATTGAAAATCAGTGCGACCGCAGGCTTCAATCAGTAAGGCATCCCCGGTAAATAATAACTTCTGAATCGGACTGTCTATCAGGAAAGCATGGTGATGATCGGTATGACCCGGTGTAAATAAAGGGTTGATGCAGATATTGCCAACTTTAAATATGCTCCCTTCACGAATGCCTATATCAATACAGGACGCCTGAACCATGGCTGGATAGGCTGTTTTGCAACCGGTTTTCTGTTTTAAAATTCGAGCCCCGGTCAGGTGATCGGCATGCACATGAGTTTCCAGCGTTGCGTTGAGGGATAAATTCAAATCTTTCAGTAACTGTAAATCCCGTTCCACGGTTTCCAGCACAGGGTCGATCAAAATAGCATCACCCGTATCAGTATCTGCAATTAAATAGGTGTAAGTCGATGAGTCAGTTTCGAACAGTTGTTTAAATATCATGATCGCTCCGCTGTTTTCTGTTCAATTAATCAAAAATCAAAAGATATTCACCACGAAGGCACGAAGGTAAACCATTGAATTTCTGTACAAATATCAATGGTGCACACGGCGCACCCTACAAAATACTCGACAAAAGTAAGCTATTCAGGAGGCGTCTTTCAGTCGTAACATTTCAACCTATGGACTTTTAGTCCATAGTTGTTGAGTTCCATTTAACTTTAATTTGTCTTTCTTCGCGCTCTTCGCGCCTTCGTGGTGAAAAAGTATTTAAAATTTATCGGGTATTGAAACTCTCTGAAAAGTTCCAATTTTTTAAAGGAAGAGATGATAGCTGGTATAAGCGAGAATTAATGCAGAGTTTTTGAGGTGTTATCTGGATTATTAATGACCAGCATAGCAGGCCGTAGTTTGCTGAGAATTGATGGTTAGATGAAATCAGGCGCTGTTAATCATTTCAAACAATTGATCCTTTAATTGAAGTCGTTGTTTTTTTCGGTTATTCAGGTAATCGTCAGATGTTGTCTCTACCCCTGTTTCGATACGATGTATTTCATGATCAATCGTATGGTAATCATCAAACAGGCGGGAAAAATGCTGGTTATGCATTTTCAGGCTGCGGATGGTATCACGGTGTTCTGGTAATTCATGTATCAGGTCGTGTTTTTCATTGAGCATAGGCCTGTCTCCTGTTAATGACCACGTAAAGCATGTAATAAGCGGCAAAATGACAGGCCGCTGTTTTTAACCAACCTGAGTATTACTGGTGTTCGAGGTTATGTGCACAGTTTACACAGGTCGTGGTAAACGGTAATAATTCGAGGCGAGCGGCTGGAATCTGTTCTCCACAAATGTTGCAGGTGAAGTATTCTCCCGAGTTAATCCGCTTGAGGGCATGGTTAATCAAGATTAGATCCTGTGAAGATGAGTGGCCCAGAGATTCGAGCACTTCATCATTTTCACGCTCACTTGCCTGTTCCGCCCAGTCTGCTGACATGCCTTCATGGCGAATATCTTTATCAATGGCAGAGATACGATGGGTGATCTCTTTTTTGAGTGCTTCCAGTTTTTGTTTAAAAGGTTCAGCGTTGTGCATAGTTCACCTGCTAATAAAATTTTTATAACACCAGGGTTATAAAAAACTATGCGTTAACTGTAGTGAAATTTGCAAAATAGAGCGATGATCTGCATCAAAGATCAACAGGTTGCTGGCGTAATTGTGAAATTACGGGGCCGGTTTCGGGGCGAACACCACGCCAGATAAAAAAAGCTTCTGCTGCCTGTTCAACTAGCATGCCCAGGCCATCAAATTGTCTTAATGAACCTCGATCTATAGCCCATTGAACAAATGCAGTGGGTTGTGTGATGTTATACATCATGTCATAGCAAATTGAGTTAATACCAAGTATTTCATCGGGAATTGCTGGTACTTCATTAGTTAACCCGGCCGAAGTTCCATTTATGATCAGGTCATATTTTTGCTTGCCTGAGTCTTCAAACGAACAGTGCTGAAGCTCGGTGTTATCGTTAAGATTTTCTGAAAATTGATGAACCAGGTCCTGTGCTTTTTCAATCGTCCTGTTTGCGATAGTAAGCAGATCCGGTTTTTGAGCCAGTAAAGGACCAAGAATTCCCCTTACCGCACCGCCAGCACCTAAAACCAGTATCTTACGATGTTGTATCAGAATATGGTTATTTGTAATCATATCCCTGGTTAGTCCGATACCATCGGTATTATCACCTGCTAATAATCCATCATCCTGGAAAATGACAGTATTGACGGCACCTGCATCTTTAGCGCGCGGGCTGAGTATGTCGGTAATAGCCCAGGCTCTTTCCTTGAAAGGAACAGTGACATTAATGCCTTTGAAACCGGATTCAATCAATTGCAGAACCTGTTGTTCAAAAGAATCTTCAGCGAACTCCAGTGCCTGGTAGTCTATATTCTGATTTGTTTGCTCTGCGAACAGCCGGTGAATCTGAGGTGACAGGCTATGGCTTACAGGGTTTCCTACGACTGCATACTTATCCATTGTTACTTAAGCCACTCAGCCACGGTTTTTGCATAATAGGTTAATATGCCATCAGCACCGGCACGTTTCATCGAAAGCAGGGCTTCCAGAACACAGGCTTTTTCATCTATCCAGCCATTTAACCCGGCAGCTTTTAGCATCGCATATTCACCACTGACCTGGTACACATAGGTCGGATATTGAAATTCATCTTTAATGCGGCGCACGATATCGAGATAAGGCAACCCCGGTTTGACCATCACCATGTCAGCGCCTTCATTGATATCCATTTCTACTTCAACTAAAGATTCATTGCTGTTGGCAGGATCCATCTGGTATGAATATTTATTACCGCTGCCCAGGTTACCCGCCGAGCCTACGGCATCTCGAAAGGGGCCATAGAAGCTGGATGCATACTTAGCCGAATAGGCGAGTATTTTGGTATTAACAAAACCATGTTGCTCCAGTATGTCTCTTATTGCGCCGACACGACCATCCATCATATCGGAAGGTGCGACGATATCGGCACCTGCGGCAGCGTGTGATAAGGCCTGCTTGACCAGTACTTCTACCGTCCTGTCATTAGTGACATAGCCATTTTCATCAAGCAGCCCATCCTGACCATGACTGGTAAATGGATCCAGTGCCACATCGGTGATAATGCCCATTTCTGGAACGGCCTGTTTGATTGCGCGCACGGTTCTTTGTGCCAGACCGTGCTGATTGAACGCTTCTTTGGCATCATCGCTTTTAGCGGAAGCAGGAGTAACCGGGAAAATAGCCATAGCTGGAATACCCAGTTCAAAGCAAGCTTCAGCTTCTCTGACCAGTAAATCTATACTTTTGCGCTCAACGCCGGGCATGGATTTCACGGCCTCTGTCTGATTTTCACCCTCGATGACAAATACCGGATAAATCAGGTCATTGGTAGTTAACTGGTTTTCGCGCATCAGGCGACGACTAAATTCATCCCTGCGCATACGTCTGGGGCGGCGATATGGAAATACTGACACAATAATAAACTCTAACTGGAATTAAAAAATATGTATAAAATATCACAAAAACGGATAGGTTATACAGCCTGTGTGAATAAAAATGAACTTAAGATGGCCTGATGATGAATGACGAACTATTACTTGAATATATTTTTTTCCATGAAGAGCCCTGTAATCGATTTAAGCAATTTCTGCAGAGCAAACAGGTTGAGCTGTTAAAAGAAGGCATTGATGAAACTGATGTAGAAGCTTTTGTGGTCTATATTGCAGATGATCTGGATGAGGTTATTTCAGAAGAAATTGAACAATATTATGATGAAATGATGGAGTTAAACGAGTCTCTGGTCATGCAGGATGAGGGGGCAGATGAAATGAATAGCGTAGGGCTGGCTGTTTCCTTAACCGATGGACGCTCGGTGCTGGCTACGGTTGATCCCGATGTTTTGAACAGAATATTGACCGTGATTACGCATGATGAACTGGGGAAACTGGTTGATACTATTGCCGATGCGGTGGAAAACCCGGATGAAAGACCGCTGTGCAAGCGGGTATAAAAATTTCACCACGAACTAGGGCAGGATGCCCGTAGGTAGAACTATGCAGGAGCTATTGTCGGGTAACCTGGAAATGGTTGCCTATCGAGAGGGAATCC
>CALCSG010000260.1 GCA_937894085.1 uncultured Gammaproteobacteria bacterium
CCATGTAACCTCTACTGCAATGTCCTGTTGCAGAAGTCTGAAGAATAAACAACTTGCGCTATTTGCTGCAAAACACGCTGAGTAGATACTAAAATTAAAACTTTACAGTTCATACCCATTTAATTTCACTTGAACACTACAATAAAGGTTAGGCAAAAAAATTATACCTTCGTGTTCTTCGTGTCTTCGTGGTGATATTTTTTTAAACCTCGTTAACTACCCACTGCTTGCCGTTATGCACTATTTGCTGATTACATTTTTGCTGTTCAGGGGTATTTTTACCATTTGATAAATCTTTAATAACCCGTTCACCTTTTTCGCGTAACTGGCGGATCAGCTTTAATAAACTTTCATCATTTTTATTGGGTGCCAATATAGCTGATTTTTTCGCTATCCTGAAATCAGAAAGTTGAAAAAGATTCAGTAAATCGGCACTAAAACCTGTCGCCGGACGGGCTACTCCAAAAACAGAACCTATATCATCATAACGTCCACCACGAGCTATATCCTGACCCTGTCCCGGAAGAAAAGCAGCAAAAACCAGTCCGGTATGATATTCATATCCTCTTAATTCAGATAAGTCACAATGAATTAAAACATCAGGAAAACGCTGTTGTACACCATTAGCAATCGCTTCGATATGATCTAGAGCAGCCAGGCAATCTTCAGCAGCATCTTTAAAAATAGTACGTGCTTCTTTAATGGTTTCAATATCACCATTCAACAGTGCTAACTGACAAAATTGATTACGGGAAATATCGCTTAAGGTCTGCTCATCAAGGAATGCCTTTAATTCAGGGATAGATTTTCGCTGTAACATATCAAACAACGGATTTTCTAAAGCTTTATCGAGAGAAGACTGTTTAAACAGAGAGCGGAAAATACCCACATGCCCCAGATCGAGGGAAACATTGTTTAACGGAATACTTTTAAGCGTTTCCAGCATCAGGCAAACCACTTCAATATCAGCATCTATCGAATTATTACCAAAAATTTCAGCGCCTATTTGCAGAGGAGAGCGACTCGGGTTGAGGCCATCAGTCTGCGCGTGGACCAGTGGCCCGCAATAACAGAACCGTGAAGTTCCAGTGTTGGCCAACTGGTGCGCGTCAATACGTGCAACCTGAGGTGTCATATCAGATCTCAGACCCATTTGCCGACCAGTTAACTGATCCATCATTCTGAATGTCTTACGATCCAGAGAATTGGCAGTCCCGGTTAGAAGTGAATCGGTAAACTCGATCATCGCCGGCATAACAAGGTCATAGCCCCAGCTATCATATAAACTGAGCAGTTGTTGACGTAACTGTTCTACTGATGCTGCATCGGGCGGTAAAACCTCATCGATACCATCCGGTAATAACCATCGATTATTAACTTTTTGACTCAAAATCTATCCTCTAACCAGATATAAAAAAAGAACTCCGGCAATCATACTGCCAAATCCTATCATGCGAATCGACTTTTCAGGAAAAGCAGCCATTTGCATCATCGTATTTTTATAACCTTTCGGGTTTATGAAAGGCAATAAACCCTCTATCACCAGGACCAGTGACAATGCAGCAAGTAAGTCGTTCCAGTTCATATTTTTACACACGCACAAACGGGCGATATAAATATCGCCCGTTTGTCATTCTAAAGTTAATTACTTAGTGGCTGTAGCGCCCTTAAAATACTTAAAAAATTCAGAATCCGGATTTAACACCAGAATATCATTTGAATTTTTAAAACTATTTTTATAAGCACTCAGACTACGCGTAAAAGAGTAAAAATCTTTATCTGCTCCAAACGCTTCAGCATAAATCCTTGAAGCCTGCGCATCACCATCACCCCGAATTTCTTCTGACTTACGATAAGCTTCCGCTAGAGTTTCTGTACGCTGACGATCTGCATTAGCTCGAATTCCTTTGGCCTGTTCTTCACCTGCAGAACGGAAAGCCTTGGCGACCGTGGCGCGTTCTTTAATCATACGCAGGAACACCGAATTACTGACTTCAGGTGGCAGCTCTACTTTTTTAATCCGCACATCGACCAACTCTATACCCATGTCCCGTGTTTTCTTACCGGCATTTTCATTAACTGTCGTCATTATTGCCGAACGTTCCCCAGAAATTACTTCGCGTATGGTTTTTGAACCAAACTGTCCTTTCATTTCATCATTTAAAATAGAAACGATTCGTGATACGGCAATTCGCTCATCTCCCTGAGTTGAGGTGTAATAATCGCGAGGATTAAAAATACGCCATTTCACAAAAGAATCCACGATTACGTTTTTCTTTTCACTGGTCAGAAATCGTTCCGATGGTGTATCCAGTGTCAGTACACGGCTATCAAATTTACGTACATTATTAATAAACGGTATTTTCCATTTTAAACCGGGGGTATCAACTGTCTGTACAATTTCACCAAGTTTAAATTTTATCGCCAGCTCTCTTTCGTGAACGATATAGGTCGACATCCATACAATCATGCTTAAAAAAATTACAAGTACCAATCCAAATTTAATGTTACTCATTATCTTGTCTCCCGTGTACGGCTTCGTGACGTGTTACGGTTAAATTCTTCTAGTACGTCACGCGTTGTATCACTAACTCCAACCTGGGCAGGTAACCCCCTGTTCATTGAAGTATTAGTACTATTAGACATCAGTTTATCCAGTGGCAGGTACATCAGGTTACCGCTATTCTGTGTATCCATAATCACTTTTGAATTATTTGCCATGACATCTTCCATAGTATCCAGATACAATCTTTCACGAGTTACTTCTGGCGCCAGTTTATATTCAGTCAAAAGTTTAGTGAAACGTTGAGTTTCACCCTGAGAAGATTTCAAAACTCGGGTTCTATAAGCTTCTGCATCTTCCAGCATACTTTGTCCGTCACCACGTGCTTTCGGCACAACATCATTTCGATAGGCGTTCGCTTCATTGATAATACGCTGCTCATCTTCCCGCGCTTTTATCGCATCGGCAAATGCATCCTGAACTTCCTCAGGTGGCTGGGCCTCATTCAGGTTAACCTGCAAAACATTTAAACCCGTTTTATAGGAATCGAGAATATCCTGCATGATGCGCTTAGTTTCGGAAGATATTACTGCACGGCCATCTGTTATTACAAAGTCCATCTTGCTGCGACCAACTACTTCTCGTACTGCAGTTTCGGCAGCCTGTTTCAATGTAAGATCAGGTTCACGCACTTCAAAGGCGTATTCCTGAGCATTCTTCACGTTATATTGAACTTCCAGGCTGAGTGCGACAATATTTTCATCTTCAGTCAACATCTGTGAACTATTGTTGATCTTTCGTATGCCTTCCACATTAACCTGTTCGACATCATCAATCGGCCAGGGTAGTCGCCAGTGAGGCCCAGGCATAGTCATGTCAGTTTTGGCACCAAAACGTGTTTCCACACCGCGTTTACCTTCATCAACAATATAAATGCCACTCAATAACCAGACAATAACAAGAGCACCAATGGCCAGCAGGATCAGGCCGGAATGGTCTTCTGAACCACCACTCTTGCCACCACTACCACCTTTACCACTGCCAAGAATACCATTCAGTTTTTTCTTAAGATTGTTAAATATCTCGTCAAGATCAGGGGGGGCATCGTTGTTACGTTGTCCCCAGGGATCTTTGTCTTTACCCGGTTCATTCCAGGGCATAATACTTCTCCAAAATTATCAAAATTAGTTACGATATTCTTTGCTGCTACATTACATGCAACACAAAAGATGTGAATTGTATGAGGGTCAGGCTGCTCCTGCAAGCCGATCATCACAGATATGGAATCTTTCTGTCGAAATTTCAAGGTGTCGAGACAGTTTTTTTATTTGAACTTCGCTAATTTGCAACACCAGATGAACACTACCATCGTCATTATAAGTTTCTTCGGTGATCACTTTCAGTTCATAAAGTCTGGATCGAATTAAACCTTCACTCGGCTGCAAATCGAGCTCACAACATAGCGTTTTTACCGAAAAATACTCAATAATAACCTGTTTAAATTCTTCAAAACCCTGTGTGGACTTAGCCGACAACCAGACTCTTGTTGCTTTACCTTCTTCATCCCGATCAATTCTAGGACTATATTCGGCAAGATCAATTTTATTAAAAATTTGCAGTTGCGGCGTTTTATCTGCGCCTACTTCAACTAACACATTATTAACCGCATCAATTTTATCCTGCCTGTTTTCATCTACGCAATCAATTACATGCAATATCAGGTCAGCTTCACGTGTTTCCTGTAGTGTCGCTCTAAATGCAGCAACCAGATCATGCGGTAAATGCCGTATAAATCCGACCGTATCTGCCATAATAACTGACAAATGCTCATCAACTTCCAGCTTACGCAACGTAGGATCCAGGGTAGCAAATAACTGGTCTGCAGCATAGGCATGCGATTCTGTTAATGCGTTAAACAAAGATGATTTACCGGCATTTGTATAACCAACCAGAGACAGGGTGGGAATTTCAGCCTGCTTGCGGGCCTGACGACTTTGTTGACGTTGACTGGCTACTTTTTCAAGGCGATTATTCAGATATTTAATACGCTTACCGAGTAACCGTCTATCAGTTTCTAACTGGGTTTCACCTGGTCCTCTCAAACCGATACCACCTTTTTGTCGCTCAAGGTGTGTCCAGCCTCTTACCAGGCGAGTAGAGAGATGTTTTAGCTGCGCCAGCTCAACCTGCAATTTGCCTTCAAAAGAATGAGCACGTTGTGCAAAAATATCGAGAATCAAACCGGTACGATCCAGTACACGACATTGTAACTCTTTCTCCAGATTTCGTTCCTGTGAGGGAGAAAGAGCATGATTGAATAACACTACATCAATTTCATGCAAGCGGGCAAGTGAAGCTATTTCTTCCAGTTTCCCCTTACCTACGAAAGTTTTGGCTGATGGCAGATGTCGACTGCCGACAATAATATCAACATCCTCAACATCGGCAGACCGGACTAGTTCGATAAATTCTGACAGATCATCCTGATCCAGGCTATCAGGTAAGTTGATATGAACCAGTAATGCCCTTTCTCCGCCCCGGGGGCGTTCAAACTCGAACAATCAATACTCCAGCAGAGCCTTTTGAAACACACTCTGAGCTGATAAGCCGCTGCCCACCAGCACTGAAAAAAACTCCATTAGCTTACTGATTAAATTCATCACCATCATCAGTGTCATCGGTGTCAGGTTTATCAATCTGAATATTACGTGCCGGCACGATGGTCGAAACCGCATGCTTATAAACCATTTGACTGACATTATTTTTCAATAGAATGACAAATTGATCAAAAGATTCTATTTGTCCCTGTAACTTGATTCCATTCACAAGAAATATAGAAACGGGTACGTGCTCTCGACGTAACGCGTTTAAAAAGGGTTCTTGTAACATTTGCCCTTTTGACATAATAGTGCTCCTAATTTATTTTTTTATTAAGTACAGATTGAGTGTATCAGAAAATTCTAAATTTCCTAGCTAGTCTGATATATAGTTACTCAGTTCTATTTTACAAGTTTACATACTGGCACACTTCAGAAAAGCTATAACCCCGATAATCGACACGTTTTACGTCTTCGTATTTGCGCAGCCAGGTCAATTGTCGCTTCGCCAGCTGGCGTGTTGCAACAACGGACTTATTGACCATCTCTGTATAACTATAGTTCCCGTCTAAATACATCCACATTTGCCGATAGCCCACACAGCGCATAGAAGGTAACGTCAAATTTAAATCTTCACGTTGACGTAGCTCAATAACTTCCTGCTCAAACCCCTGTTCTAACATGACATTAAAACGCTGTTCGATACGCTGGTGCAGTTCAATTCGTTCAGACACATCCAGAATCAGGCGCCTGAAATTAATTGCCGGCCTGTTTTGTTGTTGCTGTAAAAATTCAGACATTGTCCTACCGCTAAGCCGATAAACTTCAAGCGCTCTCATGATACGCTGCGGGTCAGTCGCCTTAAGCCGGGCAGCAGTCGGGGGGTCTATTGACGACAATTCAGCATACAGTGAATCCAGCCCCTCATCCTCGCATTGTTGATTTAACTGCTGACGTATGGCCTCATCGGCCATTGGCAAATTATTAAGTCCCTGCTCTAATGCATTGAAATACATCATAGTTCCACCTACCAGCAATGGAATATTCCCTCTTGCATTAATTTCTGAAATCAAACCTGTCGCCTGTTTTACAAAATCCCAGGCTGACCATCTTTGAGAGGGGTTAATAATATCTATCAGAAAATGTGGTGCACGTTGCAACAACTCGGCATCAGGTTTGGCCGTGCCTATATCCATATCTTTATAAATCAACGCTGAATCAACACTGATTATTTCGACTGGAAATTGCTCGGCCAGTTTAACAGCAAGCTCTGTTTTACCGGTTGCGGTGGCCCCCATGAGCAGGATAGCTTCAGGTTGTTGCATTACTGTCCACGTAAAAACAAACTGTCGAGCTGATCAAGACTCAACTGTTTCCAGGTAGGGCGACCATGATTACACTGGCCACTGCGCTCGGTTTGCTCGATATCCCGTAGCAAGGCATTCATTTCACTGATATTTAACAACCGATTGGCCCGCACCGAACCATGACAGGCCATAGTAGACAAAATTTCATTAGTGGATTCCTGGATACGCTGGCTCTGTCCGTATTCCATCAGGTCACTTAACACATCACGCACCAGTTTTTCTATATTGGCCAGCTTTAACAATGCAGGCACTTCTCGAACACGCAGCTGTTCATGGCTCAATCTTTCCAGTTTCAAGCCAAATCTGTTAAGTTCGGTTTCACAGCTTTCAACCAGTTCTGCTTCAGACTGACTGACATTTATAGTTAAAGGAACCAATAAAGGCTGACTGATTACACCTTCCAGTTCAGCATTTTGTTTCAACCGTTCATATACAATTCTCTCATGAGCTGCATGCATATCCACCAAAACCAGGCCTGAATCATTTTCAGCGAGGATATAAATACCTTTTAACTGTGCCAGCGCGTATCCCAGTGGAGGTGCTAATGCAGGTTGATCCACCGAACTTTCAACTGGTTTAGATAGCAGCTCTGCATAATTAGTTATCGACTCTTTTACGTATGCTGGCGACCTGTCAAAACTGCTATATCGTGCAGCGGGGTGTTGAGAAGAAAAATTAATCTGCTGTTGAACATCGATAGGGCTCGACTCAATATTGCCTGTTTGCAAAGCAAATGCAGGACTTGCTAATTGTTGCTCCGGCTGCACATCTGCCAGTGCACGATGTAAGCTTCGATACAGAAAGTCATGTACCTGTCGAGAATTTCGAAATCGAACTTCATGCTTCTGTGGATGCACATTGACATCAACCTGGCGCGGATCCAGATCAAGATAAAGCACAAAGGCTGAGTGACGACCATGGAACAGTACATCCTGATAGGCCTGACGCACAGCATGGCTGATAATCTTGTCGCGAATCATGCGTTGATTAACAAAGAAATACTGCATATCAGCCTGGCTTCTGGAAAAAGTAGGCAGAGCTACCCAGCCTTTTAAGGACATGCCGTCAATTTCAATATCAATCGTAACAACACTGTTGGCAAATTCACTGCCACATATTCTGGAAAGACGCTGTTGATTAGTTGCTTCAGAGTCTGCGACGCTTAACTGGTAAATTGTTTTTCGATTATGAATCAGGCGTAAAGCCACCTGCGGACGACTTAATGCCAGCGTTTTGAAGAGTGATTCAATATGATTGAACTCGGTGCGCTCGGTACGCAAAAATTTCTTTCGTGCAGGAACATTATAAAAAAGATCGCGTACTTCAATCGTCGTACCTGCCTGCTGCTGTGAAAATGGTTCTAAATTCATATCGGTCCTGGCTTCCAGCTTCCAGCCATGCCCGCCATCTTCAACCGCCGAGCTAATACTTAACCGTGAAACCGATGCAATACTCGGTAAAGCCTCGCCACGAAACCCCAGACTGCCTATAGCTTCCAGATCATCCAGACTGTGAATTTTACTGGTAGCATGACGTGATAGCGCGAGCTGCAGGTCATCTTTATCGATACCGACACCATTATCTACGATGCGAATCAGTTTCAAACCGCCAGACTCTATCTCCACTTCGATTGAAGTAGAACCCGCATCAAGACTATTTTCAACCAGTTCTTTAACTACCGAAGCCGGTCTTTCAACCACTTCACCGGCTGCTATCTGATTAATTAAATGAGATGGTAATTGCTGAATTTTTGGCACAATACATATAGCTGGGGAAAAGATTTCGCTACAATATCAAAAACCGGACAACAGGTGAATTATTTGCTGAAATGAAAGTAAGAAATAAAGGACAGAAGCTTACCCACTTAACTAAAAAACTTTTTCAGAGTATTACCCAGCCAGTTGCCATCGGATTTTTTTTCTATTAACGAAAACTTTTCTCTGACCAGAGGGGCATAACTCTGATCATCACTTTGAATATGATCAATTAACCAGGTTAAAAGTAATTTGCCGAGATCTTTACTAACATCCTGCCCGGCTTTAAACTGTGAATGCAAAACTGTAATTTGGCGGGTAAATGCCTCATGTGTTCCCTGGTGAATACTTAGATACTCATACCCGGCCTCCTCCATCAGTGACTCCTCAAAAGCAAAGTGTGAAAAGGTATAATCAACTAACGAATCAATCAGTTTGGCTACGGTGTCAGAGTCAATATCATCCTGCATACTGGCCAGGGTATTTATATACTCTACTATTCTTTGATGCTGTGCATCAATAACAGGAATACCAATTTCCAGATCATTAGTCCATTCAACACGTTGCATAATTAGTTGCCTGAATTAGGATTAACCAAATATATTTTTAAGACTTCTTGATAACCAGCTACCCTTACGGTGCGCATCCATTCCCTGAAGATTCGTTCTAACCAGCTCTACATAATCGCTATCATCACTTCTGATGTGATTAATAAGCCAGGCTTTAAGCGTATTTAATAATTCGTCGGTAATGTCCTCGCCCATTTTAAAGCGTTGCACATAATCTCCAACTCTTTTAACAAACAGCTGGTGAACACGTTTATGGCCACGAATAAAAGGGTAGCCAGCTTCTTCCATTAAACTTTCTTCAAAAGTGAAATGCGAAAGGGTGTAATCAACCAGTTCATTTAAAACTATCGAAATTTGCTCCAGATCGTGGGTAACCCGGGTATCGTCCAGTTTATTGATGTATTCAACTATCCTTTTATGCTGGTTATCGATGACCTGAATACCTGTATCCAGATCACTGGTCCATTCAATATGCGCCATACCAACCTCTCTAAGTAGATTTTTTTTGACATTTGTGCCAGCTTTACCTGTACTTCAGCTGGTCATATACAGTATTGAATTATAGTTCAGTCTCTATTTAATGCTGAATAATCTGACTTAAGAATAATTGAGTTCTTTCATGTTGAGGATTATCAAAAAATTCATGTGGATCATTCTGTTCAATAATCTGTCCCGCATCCATAAAAATAACGCGATTAGCTACTTTTTTGGCAAAACCCATTTCATGAGTTACACAGATCATGGTCATCCCTTCTTCAGCCAGTTCTACCATAACATCAAGAACCTCAGATATCATTTCAGGATCGAGTGCAGAGGTCGGCTCATCGAATAACATCACTTTGGGGCTCATACACAAACTACGCGCTATAGCCACACGCTGTTGCTGACCACCGGAAAGTTGACCGGGGTATTTTTTTGCCTGTTCAGGAATTTTAACCCGTTCAAGATAATTCATACCGATTTCTTCAGCTTCCTTTCTCGGCATTTTCTTGACCCATATCGGTGCTAAAACCAGGTTTTCGAGAATAGTTAAATGAGGAAACAGGTTAAAGTGCTGAAACACCATACCGACTTCCTGACGAATTTTTTCAATATGTTTCAGATCACCTGTTAACTCGGTACCGTCTACAATAATCTGGCCTTTCTGATGCTCTTCCAGGTGATTGATACAGCGAATTGCAGTCGATTTACCGGAACCGGATGGACCGCATATAACAATACGTTCGCCTTTGCTTACTTGCAGGTTGACATCTTTAAGCACATGAAAACTACCATACCATTTGTGTACAGCATTCATTTCAATGATGTGTTCCTGAACTGAATTATTATCATTTGTCATGGTAATTACCTTTTGTGACCTGTGTGTAATTTAGCTTCAAGGGCAATACTATATCTGGACATGCTGAAACAGAATACCCAGAAAACGCTGGCTGCAAATACATAACCTTCAGTATCAAAGCCTAACCAGGCAGAATCGGAGTTAGCCTGCTGGATGATTGCAAGCAAGTCAAAAAGCCCGATGATTAATACCAGCGTGGTGTCTTTAAATAAAGCGATAAAAGTGTTCACGATTCCTGGAATAACCAGCTTCAAAGCCTGTGGCAGTACAATAAAGCCCATACTTTTCCAGTAACTTAACCCTAATGCGGAAGCCGCTTCATATTGCCCTTTAGGTATAGCCTGCAAACCACCCCGCACTACTTCTGCCATGTAAGCGGACTGAAACATAATGATTCCGATCATGGCACGTAGCAATTTATCAAAGTCACTACCATCTGGTAAAAACAACGGTAACATCACCGATGACATGAATAGCACCGTAATCAATGGAACACCCCGCCAGAATTCGATATACACGACTGAAAGTGATTTAACGATGGGCATTTCAGAACGACGCCCGAGAGCGAGCACGATCCCGATCGGCAGGGAAGCGACTATACCAACACCCGACAGAATCAGGGTTAACATTAAGCCACCCCATTTATTAGTCTCTACTGTCTCTAATCCAAACGAACCACCATGAATCAGATAAAAAGCTATAAAAGGATAGATAATCAGAATAAAGCCACCTAACACCCATTTATAATTGAATGACTTTAGAAACAGTGGAACCATTAAAGCAATCAACAACAAACCGGCAGTATTTGGACGCCACAGTAAGTCTTTAGGATAAAACCCGTACATAAATTGTGAAAAGCGACTATTAATAAAAGCCCAGCAGGCTCCTGCACCATCAACTTCACAAGCTTCTCTTGATCCTCCACTCCAGATAGCATCGATAAACAACCATTCAATCAACGGCGGGATATACAGATACAACAGATATAATACGAAGATCGTCAGAACACTGTTCATGTAACTGGAAAACAGATTCGTCCTCAACCAGCCGATTAAGCCGGTGGTAGTTAAAGGAGGCGCCATATCTGGGTGATGTCCAAGCTCGTATTTTTTTGTTTCAGTCGTCACGGTCATCTCCCCCTATCGCTCAACCAGAGCCATTCTTTTATTAAACCAGTTCATAAACATAGAGATAACCAGACTGATGGTTAGATAGACTCCCATCGTCATCATGGTAATTTCTACAGCCTGCCCCGTCTGATTCAGGGTCGTCCCCATAAATACGGCTACGATATCGGGGTAACCGACTGCCGTTGCCAGTGATGAGTTTTTGGCCAGGTTCAGATATTGACTGGTTAATGGCGGAATAATAACGCGCATAGCCTGAGGAATAATAATCAGGCGCATGGTTTTGCTACGATTCAAACCTAGTGCCATAGCCGCTTCAGTCTGCCCGTGACTCACCGCATTGATGCCGGCACGAACAGTCTCTGCAATAAAGGTACCTGTATAGATCGTTAAGGCCAACAACAGTGCCAGTAATTCAGGAATGATCGAAATACCACCCTGAAAATTAAACCCTTTTAACATCGGGTAATCCCAGCTTAAAGGTGAACCCATCACAAAAAAAACGAGCAGGGGTAAGCCGAAAATCATCCCTAAAGAAGAAAAGAAAACAGGAAATTGTTGCCCGGTGCTTTCCTGACGTTTGTTTGCCCAACGAGCCAGCAAAATAGATGCGATAATACCTGCCAAAAATAACCAGCCAACAATAGCGAAGCCATTTTCAGGTACAGGAGCAGGTAGATATAACCCCCGGTTATTGAATTCAACTCCAGCCCCTAAAGACATACTTTGCCTGACACTGGGAAGAGCCCCCAATACGGCAAAATACCAGAAGAAAATCTGCAGTAACAAAGGAATATTACGGAATATTTCAATATAGAAAGTAGCAACCTTGGCAACAACCCAGTTTCTGGATAAACGCGCCACCCCCATGATAAAGCCAAGAATTGTAGCCAGGAAGATACCTAGACCGGCAACTAACATGGTATTCAGCAGACCTACGAAGAACGTTCGCCCATAGGTATGCGATTCATCAAATTCAATCAGACTTTGTAGAATACCAAAACCCGCAGGTTCGCTAAGAAAGGCAAATCCTGTTGAAATCCCCCTGGACTCCATATTCGTTAAAGTATTGTTGACGATGGTTGTGATGAAATAACCCAGCGCCAGAACAAGCACAATTTGAAAGAACAGAGCCCGGTATTTCGGGTCATTCCATATTGCAGGTTTAGACGGTTTTAATTCCGAATCATGATCAGACATGCTTCGCTCCGTAATTAGATAGTTTTATTATTAGAAATGAGATAATCAAATACTCTCTACGTATATCTATTCAAAATTATTTCGTAGCCTGTATTGCTACGCTTAATTCTGGATAGACATTCGCCGTTCCTTCTGCTTCCTGCACTCACGGCATACAGTATTTCAGAATAAAAAAGGGACATGTAACCATGCCCCTTAATAATGCATCGAATTAACGGATTGGTGGAGCGTATTGCAGACCGCCTTTACTCCACAACGCATTTAAGCCTCGAGAGATTTTAAGCGGAGAGCTCATTCCAACATTGCGCTCGAACGATTCACCATAGTTACCTACCTGCTTGGTGATATTATATGCCCAGTCATCTCTCACACCCAGCTTTTCGCCCTGGCCGGTCATAAAACGACCTATTGAAGGATTATCGCTATTTTTCATGCTACTTACATTGCCTGAATTAATACCCAGTTCTTCAGCATTAACCATAGCCATCAAAGACCATTTAACAATATTAAACCACTTATCATCGCCCTGGCGTACAACTGGTCCTAAAGGCTCTTTAGAAATAACTTCAGGTAATACAATTGCTCCTTCAGGATTCTTCAGCTTAATACGCAATGAATACAGCTGAGATTGATCAGATGAAAGCATGTCACAGCGACCTGCTTCAAAACCTTTAATCGTTGCATCCGAAGTGTCATAAGTAACTGATTTGTACTTCATACCATTTTCACGGAAGTAATCAGCCAGATTTAATTCAGTGGTAGTTCCGGCCTGGATACAAACAGCGGCACCATCAAGTTCCAGAGCACTTTTAACACCCAGATCCTTGGAAACCATGAAACCCTGTCCATCATAGTAGTTAACACCGGCAAAGTTCAGACCCAGCGAACCATCACGAGTCAGGGTCCAGGTAGTGTTACGGGAAAGTATGTCTATTTCACCTGATTGCAGTGCCGTAAAACGCTCTTTAGCGGTTAATGGAGTGTATTTAACTTTATCTGCATCACCTAAAGCAGCAGCTGCAACTGCGCGACAAACGTCAACGTCCAGACCTTTCCAGTTACCGGAAGCATCAGCATTTGAAAAACCAGGAAGGCCAGTGCTTACACCACACTGGACATAACCTTTGCTTTTTACAGAATCGAGTGTATCAGCAGACACCGAATTGGCAGCAACTGCTAAAATTGAAGTCAACAAAAACGTTGAAGTAAGTTTTTTCATGAATATCCCCTCAGATATTGAATTCTTAGAAATGTAAACTGTAATAGTTTTAAATAACCACTACTGCATAAATGTAACATTATCAACAGTGATTGCAAATGCTATTCGACTTTGCACAAATGAAGGCGTAAACCGAGATTTTATTTATATTCTTAGACTTAAAAGCTTTATATAGCCTTTTCTTTCTGTCGTATAAATCATATCCAGTGAGTCATGTATTTAATTTGCTCTCGGCCTGAGGTACAATACCCGAGTATTTTACTCAGGTATTTCTATTATGTCTCACTATTATATTTATAAAGTTAATCAGCTACCCGGTAACATGATCAAAAAATTACAGAAAATTGATCGTTTTGATAGCTATAAAGAAGCCAAGAAAGAAGTTAGCTCATTGCGCAATAACAAGGCTAGCAATGATTTAGGACTGTATAAAATCATGTTTGCCGAATCTGAACTGGATGCAGAAGATAAACTGCAGGAAAAACGTGAAGAGGTAATCATTCAGGAGTGGGAAAAGTAAGTGCATTAAGCTTGTATAAGGCAAATCATAAATTAGTATGGATGAAAATGAATACAGAACTG
>CALCSG010000261.1 GCA_937894085.1 uncultured Gammaproteobacteria bacterium
GCAGTTAATGAAAGAATCGGACCTGGGTATTCCAGTGCAGTTTACTAATTTCCGCGATTAGAAATTTTTTACCACGAAGGGCACGAAGAACACGAAGGATTAAAATAAGGAAAGGAATTAATTTAGTCAGAATCATTTTGAGACAGATGGGAGATTCTTGAATATTGTGTGTTAAAAAAATAAATCTTCGTGTGCTTCGTGCCCTTCGTGGTGCAATACGTTTTTACCGGTTATTGGTCAGGTATACATCGAAACGGATGGTTTTTTCTTTGTAAACCATATCGGGTTTTCTGTCGCTTAGGGTTTTAGCGTGTACCGGTCTTTTTACTACTACCCGATAACGTGCTTTTTGCAGGGCTAGTTCGAATAACTCATCTATATTCAAATTGTCCGTTAAAATTTGCAATATCTGTAAATCTTTAGAGGGCAGGGCTGATGACTTATGTGCCGGAAACATCGGGTCCAAGTACAAACAATCGGCAAATCCAGCATCTTTTTCCGATAAATAGTCAGCACTATTCATGTTGATTACTTTTAAGCGCTGATACACTTCTTCTGCATCATCGTGCCGGGCAATTTTGATCAGAAAATTCAGGCAGTTATAGATCAACGGGTTTTGCTCGGACATGATAATGTTCTGACCATGTGTTGCCAGGATAAAGCTATCTCTTCCCCAGCCGGCGGTTAAATCGACTACGCTATGGATTTCTCGCTTTTTGTTATTACAGGCTTTTAGTAATAGCTGATTTTTTTGAGCTGCCCGTTTAAGTAATTTTGGTTCAGTAAACGAATGGCTAAAGCAGGTTTGCTGATTTTGAATTTCGCAACATAAAGTCAGTGAAGTATCATCGATTTTTATTAAAAATTCTTTAGTACTGTGAAAATCTATTATAGATTCTATTAACTCACGAGCCAGTTTTTTATGATAATGGCAGTTATTAACAATTTTTAACATTTCAATAAACTTGTTTTCTAGTAATGTGGAGGTTTCTCATCCACAATAGACGATTCCGGTATTTGCTTTTTGAACTCCCTGATCTGGTGTTTTAATAATTCAATTGTGTCGTTTAGCCGGTCAATTTCCTTAACCTGGCGGATGACTACAGTGTTTAAAGATTCAACGGTATATTCATGTTCCGAGAATAATATTTCAAGTTTGTCGATTCGGGTAATAAGTTTGTCGATAGTCATCTTTTAATATTCCTGCTAAGCAGTTCTCATATTAACCTGAATCCGTAGTTACAGGGCAGAATTATGGTATATGATATTGATTTTACAGTGGAATTAAAAAATTTTAGCTTCACCAATAGGTTAAGCGGACATTTTTTAAACCGCTGTGAGATCAATAGCTTGTTCCAGAAACTGTCAAGTAGCTACGGATTCAGGTTTCACACTAAGGAAGTTCAATAATAGTTCAATGTCTGAAATACTGTACTTTGTTATTCTTGGTTTTATCATCTGGTTCTGGCGTGACAGTATGCAGGCCAGAGAGCAGGCAGTGTTAGCCGGAAGCCGGGCCTGTCAGCAAATAAATGCGCAATTACTGGATCAGACTGTTGTGTTAACTAAACTTCGTTTATGTCGCACAAAAACTGGAACTATGGCATTATGCCGACTATACATTTTTGATTTTACTTTAGATGGTCAGTCGAGACGTGAAGGTACTATAACCATGAAAGGTCAGGTTATCCTGGATCTGGTTCTCGATGTAGATCATTCAACAACAATACAATAAAAAATAGAGTTTTTTAGGGGCTAGAATGTCAGAGTCAAAGATTCATACCATAAAAGAAATTGCACAAAAAATTTCTAAAGAAGATGACAGGCGAAATCAGTTATCACGTACCATCAATGAATTGTTAGCTGAACGTCAGGATGTGCTGGTCGGTTTTGTAGAATTATCGGCGTTGCAACTGGGCGATGCTCCACTCGACGATATATTAACCAAACTCAAGCGTTTTAATCAATTGCTGGTGGATTATGCAGCCCTGGGACATTTTGAAATTTACCAGCGCATCATGGATGGCAAAGAACGTCGTGAATCCATTAAGGCGATTGCTAGTGAAATTTACCCGGTAATTTCTCGAACTACGGATTATTTTGTTGAGTTTAATGATAAATACGAAGGTGCAGATGGCAGGGATAGCATACAGCCATTAGCGGATGATCTTTCATTATTTGGTGAAGCGATGGCTTCCCGTATAGAAAAAGAAGATAAGCTACTACTGGAAATGAGTGACCAGGTTCTGGCCCACAGTAGTTAATATCGTTAGTAACTATTCAGCGTAATAAAAAAGTCAAAAACATACACCACGAAGTACGCGAAGCTCACGAAGAAAGGCAAGAAACTTATAGCTAGTCGGGTAATTTAGTAATTGTAATTCTTTTGAAAAACTTATTACCATACAATGATTTAGCTTCGTGGCGGAAAGGTCTGTAAAATATTCGAATATTGGCTCTTACTGAGTCGTTACTTTAATTATTGCCGGATTTTAATGCAGACAGTATCCAGAATAACCAGCCGAGTAAAAAACATACTCCGCCAATCGGCGTTACCATTCCTAACCGGGTAACTCCTGTTAAAGCCAGTAAGTACAGGCTACCAGAAAACAGTATTATTCCCAGTAATAGAAAGACCCCTGCCATTGTAGAGAGGCGATTGGGTTTGACTTTGTCAATCCACAGACTCAGCCCGATTAACCCGAGTGCGTGATAAAACAGGTAGTCAGTTGCCGTTTTCCAGGTTTGAAGCAGATGATCATCCAGTATTGCTTTCAGGGCATGAGCGCCAAAAGCACCGAACGACACCGCAAGCATCATAAAAATCAATCCACTTAACAGTAAAAACCGTGAGTTCAACACATTATTTTCCCGAAATATAATTGTTGATGTTGGCCGCAGTGCCATCAACCAGTTTTTGCCTGGCCTGCTGACTACCCCAGGCATTATGCGGCGTGATAATAAGATGAGGTAAATTGGCATTGATGAGCGGATCATCAGGCAATGGAGGTTCTCGGGACAGGCAATCCAGTCCCGCACCGGCTATTTGACCTGTTTTCAAAGCCACCAGCAGCTCGGCTTCATTAATGATCCCACCACGGGCAGTATTGATAAGGAAAGCCGTATTTTTCATGATCTTGAATTCAGCTTCGCCAAATAAATTCGCACTCAAATCTGTTAATGGACAATGCAGGCTAATAAAATCGGAATTTTTTAATACTTCCTCAAA
>CALCSG010000262.1 GCA_937894085.1 uncultured Gammaproteobacteria bacterium
CCAAAGCGGATCGGTGGCGATATCTTCAACGAACACCGCTTCCTTGCGGAAAGCCGCCGTGCCGCACGATCCGGCGACCGGGCCAATCGGCTGTCCGTCCACCGCCGCGATAAACTCTGCCGGCAGACTCGGCGCTGCGCCGTGGCGGATGTGAATGCCATCCTCGTCAAGCAGGAGGATAGACCCCAAGATCCCGTACGATTGGGCCTCGACGACCCGAATCAGCAAGTCCAGCGTTTCCGCCAGTGGCGTGCCAACCGCTATTTTTTCGAGCACCAGTTCCTGTCCGCTACGCTGCGCTTCCGCCAGTTTGTGCTGGGTGATGTCCTGATAGATTCCCAGAATGCCGATGATCTGCTTGCTTGCATCACGCAGCGGAACCTTTGAGGTTCGCAGCCAGACTGTATTGCCCTCTGGAGTCGTCGAAGGCTCTTCGAAATCCAGCCTGGACTTGCCCGTCTCCATCACGACTTTATCGTCGGCACGGTACAACTCGGCATACTTCTTCCAGCCCATTTCAAAATCGGTTTTACCGATTAGATCTTCTGGACTGGAGAAACCCGCGTCTTGAGCAAACTTGGTGTTGCAACCCAGATAGCGCTGATCCAGACCTTTCCAGAAGATGCGGACTGGCGAGTTTTCTACGATGGACTCGAGTAAATCATTTGATTTGCGGAGAGTTTCCTTTACCTGTTTGCGCTCAGTAATGTCGTGCGACAGTACAATAAAACGCGCTGACTGTCCCACATCGACCTGCTTGCGCGAGACCGAAAGCTCGAACCAATGCTTGCCATCGGGAAATGTAAGACCGATCTGCTTACCGCAGGAATATCCGGTTTCGTTGGCTTCACACAGCGCCAACATGCCAATTTCCGCCACCTCTGGCGGCATCACCTCATGCAATGTCCTGCCAAGAAAGCGTTCTGCCGGCATAGCCAACAGATCGGTTCGAGGGGAATGGTAATCATGGTAGCGACCATCCAGATCAAGCTCAAACAACAGGTCTGGCATGGCATCCAGCGTAGCTTGCAGTTTATCTTGCACGGCTTGCAGTTGATTATAGGGAAGCTCTATGGTCTCGACGAAAATTGCACGGTACAGAAACAGATAGGAAATTGCCTTGTAAATGTGCCCCAGCAGGTTGTATATGTCGGTTACTTCAGCGTAGAGTGTGAAGAAGAATTCGCTCAGCGCCATAATACATACGGCGCCGAAAAGCCCGGCCGCTTTAAATGGCAGCGGCTTACGCATGCGCATCCACAGTAACAATGCGGTGAAAAGATTAAGTGCGACTAGCGCGAACTCGTAATAAATTTTAAAAGGGGTGAGCCCCTGACCGGGAATGAATGTGCGCGGCGTCAAATCAACATAAAACAGGAAAAGCCAGTGTAAGCCTCCAACCAGCACGAGTACGCTGGCAAACAGCAGGTAGCGTGAAGCTGTGGAGGTCAATGAACGCCAGGGTGTGACAGCAACAACCAGCAGCGCGATGGCGGCCAGGGAACGCGCGGAGAGCCAGAAATTGATCGCCTTTTCCGGGCTGCTCTGTGTGACAAAATCCGGCATGCCCGGGTAGGAAATCATGTGGGTGAAATCCAGCACCCCTACTCCGAGGAACGCGCAGGCAAGCAGCAGGATATTGCCCGGCAAGCCACGACGATAAGCATTCCAGCCTACCGCGAACACCATCATGGCTATCACAATCGCGATAGTCTCCAGCAGGGTGTGCAGCGGCAGGTAACTCGCGATGCCACGAGTTTCAGACTGCGAAGGGAGTGCCATTGCAAGCACCACGCCAAATACCAGCGCCACAATTGTGAAGACGACGGTGCGCATAGCCCCTCGATGACTAGGGTGCAGCCCGAACCAACGCTCTTTATCTGATGCCGTTGACCTCATGAAGTTTATCCTGAATTTCCGAGATGGTTTTAATTGTAGCCGATATAGTTAGAACATGGGTAAATCAACCCAACCGAAGCAATCAAATACTGATTGCATCCCGGGTAGTCACCAATCATCTTTGTTGAGTACCAGATAAGTAAGCGGCTCCAAGTGAATATAACTGGGGTCAATGTCCAGTTTGTCCATAAACCTCCAGTAGCCTACAGTCTGTAAGGAGTGGACTATAAATGGCACCAAATTGTCTTTTGGAGCGCCTCAACCTATGCCGCAATCAATATTATAGTTCATCAATTGAGCCAACGTGAACTGTGACGGAAAATTCAGTTATAATCAGGGGGCTCTTTACCTGGTAGAAATTCTGCTGGATTCAGAAATAACATTGATAACTCACAACAAATCTAGATTTATCTGTGTGCCAACAAAATTCCATCTTAAATCGACCCTGCTTCTACCCGAAAGTCGCTGGCTGTGCACATACTGGCATCATCGCTCGTCAGGAATAGCACCATCCGTGCAACGTAAACCGGTTCGATCAGATCAGGTAAACACTGGTTCCTGCGGTGCGCTTCTAATGTCTCCGGCGTTGCCCATAGCTGCTTTTGCCGTTCGGTCATAATCCATCCCGGTACAACTGCATTGACTCGAATACGATGTGGTCCCAGCTCACGCGCCATGGTTCGGGTAAGACCATGAACGGCTGACTTGGCCGTAGCATAAGCCGGAAAGCCGCCGCAGGCTTCCCACCAGGAATTAGAGCCGATATTGATAATCGAACCCCCGTCGCCAGCCCTGATCATGTCAGGCGCTACGTTTTGCGTGGCAAAGAAAAAATGGCGTATATTGTTGGCGAAACGCTCATCCCAGTACTCTGGGGTTACCTCGCGCCAATCATGTCGATCATCACGCGCAGCATTGCTTACCAGAACCTGGGCTGCGCCAATACTCGCCTTTAAATTAGCAAATGCCGAGTTGAGAGCGTCAATATCGAGAAGGTCTGCGTAGGCAAAAGCCACATTGTCAAAACGTGCCATTATCTCTTCGCCTCCCTCGCGGTCATAATCCACTAATCCGACCCGCGCGCCCTGTTCTGCAAAAGCCGTGACGATTTCCGCGCCTATGCCTGAAGCTCCGCCGGTGACATAAACCACCCTGTTTTTCAGGCTAGGATAAATTGCAAACTGACTCATAAGTCTTCTCCCGAATAACATATAGTCATATTAAGCATTGCTGAGTATCAGGGGTATGTTTTCGCTCAAATTTTGAGTATTTTCGATCGACTAAACGAATGCCAGATTGCGGTTACAACAAGTATGGTCTCATTACGCAATGCAAGCCCGCATTTCTCACAGGAGGGCAAGATGATCGCTCAGGGCTTTGTATTTACAGGGGATTTTCTGAAGGAGTGGAATAACAGTGTATATTGCCGAGTTCAGAAAATTCTCTGTAGATTCAAAGAGCTACCGAGGGCTTGTCATACCTGTGAGAAATGCGGGCTAACCATGTGGATGCTGATTTGCAGATTACACCAGCTGTATCTTCCTTGCCTCAAGTAGTGATATTCTCAGGTCCTGTTTAAATTGCAACTGCTATGCCTCGGGCATAGCATCGATATGACCGCGTAAAATAATGCTGATTTTGGAAAACAAACAGGGGTACCAGATTTGTCTGGCTTTACACTGATATTCACGGACTGGCATGGGATGTATTTTGCCTTTAACCATTTATATCCTGAGGATAAGTTATGAGTGTGGCGACACCCTCTGATTTTAGCCTGCCTCGTACCTGGTCTATATTTGGCGGATTGTTCGTCGTATTGACCCTGTTTTTAGGCATCATATTCGTGATGCACTTTTATGTGGATTACAATACCCAGATAACTCAACGGGATAGTTCAGAAGTTCTCAACGTAGGACTCGCTCGCAGTTCCCTGGTGGAGGATATTTCAGCCGTTACCACCGACCTGATGTTTCTTGACGGATTATTTGAGCGTATCAACTATAGCCCGCAACAGCAGTGGGATGTGTTTTTATACATGACTGAAGTGTTTATCACTTTTGCCCGCGAAAAAGGAATTTACGACCAGATTCGATTTCTCAATCTTAAAGGTCGGGAAGTGGTACGTGTTAACCATAACAACGGTAATCCCGTGCTGGTGGATAGCGACCAGCTACAGGATAAATCAAAACGCTATTATGTCAGCCAGGCCCTGCGACTTGGTAATGATCAGGTCTATCTTTCTCCTCTTGATCTAAATGTTGAGGGCGGCCATATTGAGCAGCCTGTCAAGCCCGTACTCAGGTTTGCGACCCCGGTGTTTGACTCTGCAGGCAATCCGCAGGGTCTTATTATTTTGAATTATCTGGGCAACCGGCTCCTGGAACGGTTTAGAGAGGTGTCGGCAAATATTGGCGACCATATTCAGTTACTTAACGGTTCCGGTTACTGGCTGAGTAGTCCGCATCCTGAACAGTCGTGGGGGTTTATGTACGGGCGTGATGACACCTTTCAGCGTTTGTTTCCTGAAGCATGGGACAATATCGTCAACCAGTCCAGCGGCCAGTTTGTTAATGAGAGTGGTTTATTTACATTTGACACGGTGTTGCCGGATATAGAATCATCACGTGCATTACCTGCGGGCAAAATTCCTGCTACACAGGAACAGGCCTGGAAAGTGGTCTCTCACATTCGAGCCGATCAGGATTTCCTGGGTCTGGGTCGTTTTATGTCACGTCATGCCCGCCTCTATCTGGGTATGTTGGCGTTGATTGCGGTTCTCACCTACCTGGTGGCAAACTCTCATGTTCATCGTCGAAGAGCTGAAGCGCAGCAAGCGTATGAGCAAAAATTTCGTCAGACACTTGAAGATATTGAGCTGGGAGCTCTGATGCTAAATCTGCAGGGTAACCTGATTTTTTGTAATCATTATCTACTTGCTCTGACGGGCTGGCGGTTAGATGAAATTATTGGAAAGAACTGGATTACCTGCTTTATACCTGAAGAACAACAGTCAAAAACTCAGGTCTTGCTTACTGAACTTGAACATGATGGTAATTTCCCTCATGAGATGGAAATGGAGGTTTGCACGAGGACCGGTGAACGTCGCCTGATCGCCTGGAATAATACGCTGTCACGTGACGAGAATGGCCTGGTTAATGGTGTTACAGGAATCGGTGAAGATATAACTGAAAGCCGTCTGGCAGAAGCACAGGTACGTAAGTTATCGCGAGCGATGGAGCAGAGTCCGGCCAGTGTAATCATCACTAACCGTGATGGTTTGATTGAGTATGTCAACCCGAAGTTTACCCGGGTAACAGGTTATAGTTCCGATGAAGTGATTGGCAAGAATCCACGAATGCTAAAGTCGGGTGAGACGCCGACTGATGAATACAGTCAGTTATGGGAAGCGCTCGAGGCCGGCGGAGAATGGCGCGGTGAATTTCATAACCGGCGCAAGGATGGATCATTTTATTGGGAAGCTGCAGTGATCTCGGCATTACGCGATCTGGATGGTGAAATAACCCACTTTCTGGCAGTAAAAGAAGACATTACAGAACGTAAACGCCTGGAGCAGGAAGTAGATACACGTAACCTGGAGCTGGCACGCGCGCAGGCGCTGACGGCCATGGGGCGTATGGCGAGTATGTTGGCACATGATCTGTCCAATCCATTGTCTTCGGTCAAGATGGCGGTGCAGATACTGGGCAAACAGGCTACCACCACAGAAGGTAAAGAGCTGTCGGTTATCAGCCAGGAACAGGTTAGCTATATGGAAGGAATTATTACCGAAATGCTCACCTATGCGCGCCCCGGTGAACTGGAAACATCGTGGCTGAGTGCTGAAAAGCTATTGAACGGTGTGATGAGTACCGTGCAGCGACGAATTACTGACTTTGCAGCCGAGGTTACGCTTCACTGTAAACCGGGTTTGCCGACTTTTCCGGGAGATGCTTCCAAGTTACGCCAGTTACTGTCAAATCTGCTGGTAAATGCGTTGCAGGCAACCAGTGTTAGACCGGAAGGGCAGCGCCATGTTGAAATTTATGCCGATCTTGTAATGACAGCAGGTGGACATCAACTTCAATTCCGCATCTGTGATAATGGTACAGGCATAGATGCTGATATACAGGAGCGCTTGTTCGAACCTTTTTTTACCACCCGTGCAAAGGGTACCGGCCTGGGGTTGGCTATTGTTCGACAGATAGTTGACCTGCATGGCGGGGCTGTCGAGTTGACGCTAAATCAACCATTAGGAACCTGTGCCGTGATAAGCTTGCCGCTGACACCTGCTGTCTCTACCCGCAAACAGGGGCAGGTTAGTGCAATAAATCAAAGAGAAACTGTATGAGCCGAATACTCGTTGTAGATGATGATAAAGCCAGTGCAAGGACATTGCAGCTGCACCTGCAATCACAGGGATACGACACATCGGTTGCTTATGATGCGTTATCTGGACTGGCCGCCGCTCACTTAATAGAGCCTGAGATTGTGATACTGGATATCCGTATGGAAGGTCGGACCGGTCTTCAGGCGTTGCCAGACTTTAAAGCTATTCAGCCTGAGCCTCAGGTGATCATGATCACTGCCTTTCATGATATGAATTCAACTATCCAGGCGATGCAACTGGGAGCTGCAGATTATATCCATAAACCTATCGATGCTGATGAGCTGGATGCGGCGGTTGAACGAATTCTTGATGTGGAACGTACGGATAACCTGGTGCCAGCCAGTGAAGTGATGACAGATCGACTGCAAATGATTGGTCGTAGTCGTCCGATGAAGGAAGTATTTAAAACGATAGGGCTAGTGGCCCGTAAAAAAACCACGGTATTGATTACTGGTGAAAGCGGCACTGGCAAGGAACTGGTGGCGCATGCGATCCATAATGCCAGCGACGATGTAGATGGTCCTTTTGTGGTAGTGAACTGTGCAGCGGTAGTTGAAACATTGTTAGAGTCCGATATGTTTGGTCATGAAAAAGGTGCGTTTACGGGTGCCGTAACCCGGCAGTTAGGCAAATTCGAACTGGCAGAAAATGGCACTATTTTCCTCGATGAAATTGGTGAAATGTCTCCTGCTATGCAGGCCAAGTTATTACGCGCGATTCAGTACAAGGAATTTACCCCTTTGGGTTCCAGAGATATCCGCAACACCAATGCTCGTATCATCGCTGCAACCAACCTGTGTCTTGAAGAGTGCGTGGAGCAGAAAATATTTCGTGAAGATCTGTTTTTTCGTCTGCAGGTTGTCAGCCTGAAATTGCCACCTCTGCGCGATCGTATGGAAGATCTGCAAGATCTGGTGCAGGCCTTGTTAGCCAGGATAAATGATGATTTACACGGTGGTATTACTCATATCGATCAGGCTGTGCTGGACTGTTTTGCTGATTATAACTGGCCCGGGAATGTGCGTGAACTGGAAAATTTATTGATGAATGCGGTAGCACTTTCAACCAGCAATATTCTTAGTGTTGACCTGCTTTCAGATGAGTTTCAGAAAAAGTGTTCGGGTTATCAGCCGCGCCCGGAGAAAACCCTGAACCTGGGTAGTCTGTCTGAAATGGAAAGCCAGCATCTTACACGAGTGTTGCAGTCAACTGACTGGCACCTCGGACAGACCTGTGAAATTCTTGGTATCTCCCGCCCGAGATTAAGGCGCATGATGCGGGAATATGAATTGACCCCGCCTGAAACAGTTGAAATAGATACTAATATCAGTGATTGAAAAAATATTTAGTTGAACGAACCATTCAGTTTTTTAAATTGATACACACTGTTTGAACAATTCGTTCATTCAAAACAGTGTTTTAGGATTGGTTTTTTATTTAAAATAAGGACAGCTTTTATTTTAACTCTATGTAATTTATAGCTTTATTTGAATCCCCTGGTTTAATTATGGTTCTCGGCACGATTAATGCTCACTAATTTGGAGTAATTAAAATCATGTGGTCGGGTTGATGTCCACTTAATCCAGGGGGAAACATAATGAGAAAAATAGTTTTAATAATGGTGCTTACATGGATAACGGGTGTGAGTTCCGCATCCGTTACCAAATCACCCGATTCCACTAACACCGGCTGCCTGGCCTGTCATAACGGCATTGAAGATATTCGTGATCAGAACAGTGGCATGATGGCGATGATCAAAGCGATCGGCGGTACACATGGAGATGGCGCTGGTTGCGTCATGTGTCATGGTGGTGACCCGGCGGCAACGACAGCAGAAGAGGCTCATACAGGAGCTCCTCAAGGGCTTAAAGAT
>CALCSG010000263.1 GCA_937894085.1 uncultured Gammaproteobacteria bacterium
CTGAGTTACATGTCGAATGGTCTTGAAGTTAATGGTCCTTCGTCTCGTAAATAAGCATTTTATATATGTGATGCTGAGCTAAAGGCTCAACAAAAGATACTAATAATAATAAATAGTAAAATTTGAACCCGGCTTATGCCGGGTTTTTTGTTTTCAGGTTTCCTCTCTGTTGCTGACTTTGATACTATGCCACGCTGTTTATTAAGTGTGAAAAGTAGTGAAGGTCAATTTTCAGGCATTAGGTTGCCGTTTAAACGAAGCTGAGCTGGAAAACTGGTCAAGCGAATTCATTCAAAAAGGTTATCAGTTAACCCTGGATAGTTCTGAAGCCGATCTGGTGGTGTTTAATTCCTGTTCAGTAACTGCCGAAGCTGACCGAAAATCTCGCAAACTAATCAATCGAATCCACAAATCTAACCCGCAATCAAAACTGGTAGTAACTGGTTGTTATGCCAGTCTACAAACCGAACAGGTTAAAAAGCAGTTAGGTGTCGACCTGGTTGTATCTAATCAGCAAAAAGATAAGCTGGTTGATATGGTTCAGGATAATTTTAAGTTTACAAACCTGTCCGCAGAAACCCCTGAAAATTCGAGTATTTTTGCTCGCGGCAGGCACCGCGCATTTATAAAAGTTCAGGGTGGGTGTCGATACCGTTGTACATTTTGTATAGCAACGGTTGCACGTGGAGAGGAAAGAAGCCGGCAGCAACAGGATATTATTCAGGATATTAACCGGCATCATCAACAGGGGGTGCAGGAAATTGTTATCACAGGGGTGCATGTCGGTGGATATGGCAGTGATACAGGAAGTAGTTTATATGAGTTACTCAGCGAAATTCTGGACAAAACCACTATTCCAAGGATTAGATTAGCTTCTGTTGAGCCATGGGACTTGGCCGATAATTTTTTCGAGTTGTTCAGGGATAAACGATTAATGCCGCATATGCATTTACCTCTGCAAAGCGGTGCAGATAGTGTGTTACGACGCATGGCCAGACGATGTAAAACTACTGAATTTACGCAGATTGTAGAAAAGGCCCGGTCTACTGTCCCGTTATTTAATATCACTACTGATATAATCGTCGGATTCCCGGGTGAAACGGAAAGTGAATGGGAGCAAACTTTACATTTTGTAGAACAAACTGGTTTTGGCCATATGCATGTTTTTTCCTATTCTCAACGTGAAGGTACTAAGGCAGCAAGTTTACCCGGACAAATTGAGAAGAGTTTGAAGAAAGAAAGGAATCGTCAAATGCACGAATTGGCTGATGCACTCAAAATGAAAGCTTTGAAAGCTATGCGCGGTGAAAGCGTAGATGTACTATGGGAACGTTGTATACAGGAGGAGTCTGGTGCCTGGGCTGGTTACACTCCACAATATCATAAAATAAATGCAACTATTCCTGATCTGAAAGTTTCAGGTATGAGGACTGTTGAAGTCGAAAGGGTTTCTCCGGAAGGTGGTCACTTGCTCGGAGTCAACAATGAAAAGTTTGGTCAGAACTTACTGTCGATGAGTTTCCAGGAAAATAGATAGATTCCATCGATTTCCGTGATTATATTTCCGTAACTATAAAAATGAAAAATTTATTTAATTTCCTGGGTTTATTAGCATTAATTGTATTTCCTTCTACTGTGCTAGGGTTTGAAAGTCCAAGTGGTGCTACTTATGCTGTGGTTATCTTATCTGGTCTACTAAGCCTTTTTATATATCGAAAAGAGCATTTCCCTGTCTCCCCGGATGAAAAAAAGCTGTTTTTTTCTGTGGCTCTTTTTTATTTTATGGCTCTTGCAGGAACATTATATCTTGGTACGTCTATTGATAATGCAGATCGTTTTATGGCCATGGTTCTGATAATTCCAGGCTATATGTTTTTTAAGTCTTTTCCTTACAATAAAGAAAAATATTTATGGAGTGGTCTGGTGTTAGGGGCGTTTGCCTCAGTGGGTGTTGGCCTGTATCAGGTGTTTGGCCCCGAACATTTAGCGCGAGCAAAAGGTGTGACTCATCCAATTTTATATGGTGATATTGCATTGATTATGGGGCTGATGTCTCTGGCAGGTATAGGCTGGTTTAAAAGTCAAAAAAATTGGATGGTTATACTTCCTGTTATCGCATTTATTGCCGGGCTGCTATCAAGTGCCCTGTCACTTTCCAGAGGAGGCTGGGTTGCACTTCCACTTATCGGGTTATTATATTTCTGGTTTTTAACAAGATTTTTGACATTTAAAAAAGTTGCCGTTATTGCTGTCCTTTTTGTAGGCAGTCTAAGTGTAATTTATTTGCTTCCTCAAACGGGTGTGCAGAAACGTGTCGATAATACGTTGCAAAATTTAAATCATTATTTAGATAGTCAGTCAATAAATGATCAAATTCGATCATCCTCGATTGGTACCAGGTTTGAGATGTGGAAAGCGGCGTGGATTTTATTTAAGGAAAACCCTGTGGTTGGAGTGGGTTGGGATCAGTATATTGATAAAGCCAGGCAGCTTGCTGATAAGGGTTTGGTCAGCAAGTCAGCGTATGCTCATTCACATCCGCATAACGAGTTTCTGTCCACTCTGGCGAAAGGTGGTTTATTGAGTTTTATCGGGTTGATGAGCCTGCTTTTATATCCGGCTTATTATTTTTACAGGGCAATAAAAAATCATACTGAGCCTGAAATACAAAGGGCAGCTTTAGCCGGATTGATTTTGATAACCGGGTTTGCCTGTTTTGGGTTTTCTGAGGCGATCTTTGAAAGATCAAGGCCTGCTAACTTTTATTCCTTCTATCTGGCTGTTTTACTGGCAATGGTTACTAATTACTCAGCTGGAAAAACAGGCAAAGTGGCTTCTTAAATAGTTCCTCTTTAGCCCTGAGATTTTGCTATTAATCATTTTGAATAGAAAAAAACTCTATTCTCGCCAGAACGCAAAGAAAGTCTGCTTTAAGTTGATTAAGGCTTACAAAGTAGGACTGGTTTTTTCTTTGCGTTCTGGCGAAAAACTATTTTTCAGTTGTTTTTTGTCAAAGGCTGGGTTTCCGGGTTAATCGGGAAATAGTTTTCTATTAGCGTTAGTTAGCCTCTGTTTTTCTTCTCTATCTTTTCCATTCGAGTGAGAGTCCATAGTCCTGCATATTTATTGAAGCTATTTTGAGCATAGTTGATAGCCACTAAAAAACCGACTGGGCCATCCAGGAAACCACCGCGTATAAAGTAAATGAGAATAAATGTCCAAAAGCTACGCAATACGGGACTGAGCAAACTATGGCAACGCTTACCTTTAGCAAAATATTTCTGGCTGCCTAACCAGGCATAGCGGGTACTTTTTTCTAAAGCGTGACCATAATTTCGACTGGTAAAGTGGAGTAATCTTCCCTTTAAGGTGACTACTTCACCAGCAGCATGGATGATTTTTTCATGCACCTGGGCATTAGTAAAAGAAGCGCCTTCTCGCCAAACCATACGCAATGGAGCGCGTGCACTTCGACCATGATCTAGCCGTTTGTTATACACCGTGACGCCCCAGGGCATTTTAACAGCTACTTTATTGCCTCGTGGCTCACTCAATAACTGGCGAACGCTTTGTTGTAGCTCTGCATCCAGAGCTTCATCGGCATCGATCGCCAAAACCCAGTCATACTGTGCCTTTTCCAGAGCGCGTTGTTTTTGCGGTCCAAAACCGGGCCAGTCTGTTTGAAAAATCTTGTCGGTGTAACGCCTGACAATATCTAAAGTGCCATCGGTACTTCCACTATCAAGCACGATAATTTCATCGGCCAAATCTTTCACTGACTGTAGGCAGAGTTCAATTCGATCAGCCTCATTGAGGGTAATTATGGTTACTGAAAGCCGGTAAAGTTGATTCATCATTATTCCCTAAAATTTAAAGTAACCTAATTGTTTTCTGATTTTGTATTTACGAAGTAAATTTAGGGGTTTCTTTTTCAGGCCTTTATATCCAGTTTCAATAAACCAGTCTACTGCATCTAACACTCGTTCGCTCGATTTACCATCTCTATCCGGATGAATCATTTCAGCAAATTTGTAGATTTTGTCCATCAGTTCCTGGGGTCGGGTTAATGCAGTTCCAAGCGCATTTTCTATGTCATTTATGTCCTCAATATTAATCAGGTGCTCACCATTATTGAGGGTTTTATAGGTAACGACAGGCTTTTTTAATACAATGAATTCAGAAATAATTGATGAGGTATCGCAAAGCATAACATCTGCTGCCTGAAGTGCAGTTAAAACCCCTGAATTTTCAATGTAGTGTAAGTGTTCGCCCTCAATTGATTTATATTTTGTGACGACGTCCTTATCCATTTTAGGGTGAAGTGTGACTAGCCAGTTCCATTCACCCGTAGCGGAAAGACGCTTAATGGTTTCGAACATAAGCGGTGCAGCAGTTGCAATTTTAGAGAAAGTGGAGGCAAAAAGTACGGTTGGTTTGTGTGGAGCATTTTTTTCTTTGTTGATGCCTTGATTAGCGGTTTGCAGGGTATTATTTGCCTGGAACAAAGGGTCTAGCTTGGGCCAGCCAGTTTGCACAACCCGAAAAAAACCATGTTTGTCAGCCAGTGCTTTAAAAGGGCCAGTGGTATTTGGTCCCTGTGGACAGTAGAGGTCGAACAGGCCTCGAATTTTAAAATGGCTGTTACCATGTTTTCCAGTAAAGAAACCATGAAAAACGCCCACTTTTACGCCAGGAAAAAAGTCCGGCACCACATTACCCGGAACAAACACCGCGATGGGGTTGAATGCCTGCACATCTTCAACACTTAAAAGCAATGTTTCATCAGCAGCAATTAAAGCTTTATTGGCTTCTTTACCGGTGATAAACCAGGCCACTTCGCCACCTCTATTTAGAATTGCCTGCTGGATCGGGCGTAAAATAGCAAAAGAATAATTTTGCTCAACATACATGAGGTAACGTTTCATTTTCACACTCATTTTTCAACCTGGACCATTCAACACAATAGATATTTAAAACGGCTAAAATAGCATAAAAATAAAGAGACCGCCCATGGCAAAATGAATAGTAGATAGAAGCTAGCCTCTCAGGTGTTTCTAATGCTTGCCGATTATATACGACTCATAAATTTACCTGATTATCATTGAGCTTCAGCCATCCTGGTATTTAAAACCTTTTCACCACAGAGTACATAGAGTACACAGAAAACACGGAGGTTACATTTAGTTTGAATTTAAGCTTAACAAAGTTTCTCATGTTCAAAATATGTTAAATAGTTTGAAATGTAGTAAAAATTAACATCATTCTCTTCCTCTGTGACCTTCGTGTCCTCGGCACACCGCTACGCTGCTCCTACATTGCTCTCGGCTTTAACTCCTGTGTCGCCCTAGCTCCTGCCTCCATGCAGTTGTACCCACGGGCATCCTTGCCCTGGTCTGTGGTGAGTATTTTTTTTCAGAGAGATTAGCTAGCTGAGTCTCAGGGGTGATCAGGTAAACCTATAGGTAATTCTTTCCGATTTGCTATTACCTTTTGGAAAAGTCCTTTATAATTTCCTTTTTCAGCTTTTACCAAGAGAATTTCAGATTTATAATTCACTGTGGAATTGTCAATGTGGGCAGGCGTTTCCTTTTGAAAGCAAAGAAATCTCCCAGTTTAAATGTGCCCCATCTTTTTCATAAAGCATAGTCCTTGCTGCCATCACCTATGCCCGACAGATCCTAAAAGTCTAAATAAATAAGTCATGAACCTTGATTTTTCAAACGTAAATATACTCGTCGTGGGTGATGTCATGCTGGACAGTTACTGGCAGGGCAAAACGGAAAGAATTTCTCCCGAAGCCCCGGTGCCTGTGGTGCATGTGAATGATATGTCCTGGCGAGTGGGTGGTTCAGGTAATGTGGCCATGAATATAACTTCACTGGGAGCAAAAGCGAGTTTACTGGCGATGATGGGGGATGATCCCGACGGAACAAAACTGACCGATTTGTTGTCCCATACAGACATTAATAATTTTTGCCTGGTTGATCATCGTATTCCCACTACCAATAAATTACGTGTTCTTTCTCAGCATCAGCAGTTAATTCGTCTGGATTTTGAACAGTTGATATTTGATCTTGATATTAACCCTTTACTGAAGCGCTATGAGTCGCTGCTAAGTACTTCTAATGTGGTCGTGTTATCAGACTATGGGAAAGGTTTACTGCATCAGTCTACAGCGTTTATTGAAAAGGCCCGAAAAGCCGATGTGCCGGTATTAATTGACCCCAAGAAAAAAGAATTCGCTGATTATTCGGGGGCTTTTTTACTGACGCCTAATCAGAAAGAGTTTGAAGCAGTGGTTGGACCGTGGCGAAACCAGAGTGAAATGGTTGAAAAAGCAGGACGGGTTATTGAGGACTGTGAACTGTCTGGACTATTGATTACTCAGGGGGGCGAAGGCATGACTCTGGTTATGAAAAACCAGACTGCCGATCATTTTCCTGCACATGCTCAGGAAGTTTATGATGTTACCGGTGCGGGTGACACGGTCATAGCTACTTTAGCGACAGGTCTGGGCAGCGGCATGTCGATTCAGGATTCTGTGTTTTTATCCTGTAAAGCCGCGGGTATTGTCGTTGGTCGGGTAGGTACCGCATCTGTTTCAGTCGAAGATTTACAGAATCTGGAACGTTCGAGCTCAAATAAACTGTCACCAATCAGGCAAAAAATTGTAGCTAATACGGCTGTTGCTTCGACCATCGAATTCTATAAAAAGCAGGGTAAGAAAATTGTCTTTACCAACGGTTGTTTTGATCTGTTACATGCAGGTCATGTACGATATCTGGAACAGGCATCTGCTTTGGGAGACGTATTGGTTGTAGCGGTCAATAGTGATGATTCAGTGACCCGTTTGAAAGGAGAAAGTCGGCCGATAAATGCATTGCGTGATCGCATGGAATTGTTAGCGGGATTAGCATCAGTAGATCTGGTTGTGGATTTTTCTGATGATACACCGGAAGATCTGATATGCGTCATAAAGCCGGATATTCTGGTAAAAGGTGGTGACTATCAGGTGGATCAAATAGCCGGCCGTCAATGTGCAGGTGAAGTTGTCCTTATTGATTTTGTAGCCGGCAAATCTAGTACCAGTCTGGTAAATAAAATTAAGCAATCTTAAGTTGTATCGGACCTCAACTATCTTAACATTTAACGGTCGTTTTTCATTATGAGTTTATTATCATCTTTACGCCGCTGGCCTTTATATCCCTTTATTCGATATAGCCTGCTGTTACTTGCTCTACTGGCTTTTTCACGTTTGCTGCTTATCGGCTGGAAATTTGAACGGGTGGGGGACGTGCAAAATGTATTGACCATTTTACTGTTCGGGTTGCGATTTGACATTATCGTCATTTGTATGCTGTGGTTTGTTCCAGCGCTGCTGTTACTAGTTTTGCCCAATCAGGAGTTTCTGGCAGCTCTGCAGACTTTGCTGAGTAAGCTCTGGTTGATGCTGACAACCATTGTTATCGTATTTCTTGAAATCAGCACGCCAGCTTTTATTGATCAGTACGATACCCGCCCCAACAGATTATTTTTTGAATACCTCGAAACTCCGGTAGAAGTACTGAAAACATCTCTATATGAATACCCCTGGCATTTTGTTGTTGCTTTAATATTGATGACATTGCTGATTCGCTATCTTGCGGTTTTTAATGCGCGTATTTTTCAACAAATAAAGCCGTGGCCTGTATTGGTCAGACTCGTTGCGTTTCCTGTCATGGTAGTACTCTTATTTATTGGTGCCCGTTCCAGTTTTGATCATCGACCCGCTAACACAAGTACCGCTGCATTTTCTAATGATCAACTGGTTAACAAATTAGGGCTTAGTTCTATCTATACCGTGTTGACCGCTGCCTATAACCTGCAACATGAAGATGCAGGCAGTTCGGCTTACGGTGCTATGGATACGCTTAAAATAGTCGATATTATTCGTAAAAAATCAATGCTGGATGCCGATTCATTTGTAACTGATAACACCTCTACCTGGCACACACAAACTGTACAACAGCAACCCAAAGCACCGAATCTAGTCATAATTCTGGAAGAAAGTCTGGGAGCGGGTTTTGTAGGTGAGCTGGGCGGTGTTGGAGTTACCCCTGAGCTGGATAAATTATCTAAAACAGGTCTATGGTTTACCGATTTATATGCTACAGGTACGCGTTCGGC
>CALCSG010000264.1 GCA_937894085.1 uncultured Gammaproteobacteria bacterium
GCCGATTTTTCATTTGATTTTAAGAACTTATGTTTTTTCGTTCAGGCACTAATTAAAAAGAAATAAAAAAGCCGGATCAAATGATCCGGCTTTTAATTATGGTAAAACTCCTGAAAGATTTACTGTTTTACAGGAGAGTTAGTCCAGATTTCTCCTTCAGCCGTACCATCCAAAGTGCTTAGGTCAGGGGCTGAACTCCAGCTAGACTCTTCGGTATAAACTGTAAAGCTGTTCACTCCTGTAAGAGCCCATATTTCCATAATAGAAACTGTCTGAATAGATGCTGTTAATGTCATAAGGTTGTTAGCAACAGACCAGGTAAAAGGTACCGTCTCTATTACTACGCCATCTTCGGTTTCTGTAAAGGTTCCAGTACCTCCAGTAGCATCATATACAATTGTTTCTACATATACTGCTCCTGTAGAATCGGTCCATGTATCTTGCCAGGTTCCGATAACATCACTATCAGTCATCGCTATGGCTCCACCACAAGCTGTCACTACTTCTTCAAATTCTGTGTAGCTATTGAAAGATGAAGGTTCTTCATTAATATCATCCCATGGTGTCTCGAATCCACAAGTTAGTGAAGTTACCGGTGGTGTTGTTCCACCCCCTATAGTAGCGGCTGGTCCAGGGATCGTTCCACTGTAATCGGTAGAATGTTCTTGACCGGTAATTTCATCTGTTGCATAGATTCGAACCAGTACGTCATAACTTGTAGCTTGAGAATCCAGTCCTGCGGCAGTAGCTGCAGCAGCATCAAGTTCAGATGATGCAATAGTAATGGATGTCGTTGAACTAGAGAAAGACTCATCCCATATTTCAATTCGATTACCCTGATTATCGCTTACCTCTAACAAAACTTCATCGCTGACAGTGCCTGATGCTAATGTCCACGCTAAGGTCAAGCTATTACCCAGTTCAAAACTATCCATAGCCGTCAAGGTAGCTGACGTTGCCGTTGGGTAAAGACCGGTTGTCGAAGGCGCGAATAATATATTGCTGGTGTAAGTTGCTACTGCAGTACCCGTAACTGCTGGTGCAGTTGGATCGGTAACATCCAGGTCAGCCGTAAATAACTTATATTCAACGATGTCTCCGGCAACAAAGGTCGATGCAGCAATCTCATTGACCGCATTACCAAACGATCTCCAGTCACCGCTGAAATTTCCTGCAACATTGATATCAGTACTTTCGTTGTAAATTTGTACATCACCAGGGGCGACATAGTTAGGAGTTCCCAGGTAGAAAGTATCTTTCACCGTTACACCATCAGTACCGTCAATAATACTGACCGAACCGGAAGTTATGAAAGTTCCTGAAGTACCGTTATTAGTTTCATCTTCATCCCAGAACTGGGTGTTGATACCACAGCCACCTGGCTGATTGTCTGTTCCATCATAATCGTTACAATGAAAGTTGAGGGTGTTGAGGTCAACAATTCTCTGATCACCGAGTAACTGCCAGCCCAAGGTGGCATCTTTGGCGACAAACCAGGTTTCAGTCTCAGAGTCGATCTCATCATTAAAGGTAACATTAAATGTTACCGTGGCGGTACCCGCTGTAGAATCAAGACTACTGATTGAAACTCCCGTGAAGCCGAGATCAATTATCGTAGGATCTGTTGTGATATCGGTTAAGAACTCACCTTTGGAGTTATCTCCTAACAGGAAGCCATTGGCAAAGAAGTCTTCAATTTCTGCCTGAGTGGGTAATCCACCTGCAAAATTTGCAGCAAAGCTGCCAAAAAGATTAGCTATAGCTTGCGTATCAGTCACTGCTTCAGAGTAAGTTGCTTCATCTGCAGGATCTATCACGAAAGCTTCGGTGTTATCATCACCAACAGTCACTACGTCCTGAATAGTTGAATTATCAACCAGATTAGTAATAGTGGCTGTGTTGGTGTTTGAGTCTACCTCGATAGAAATTAAGTCGAGAGCAGCATCAAGCCCTGAGTGATCCGCACTAAAGGTATCATTTAACAGGTCGATTGCCGTGCCAAGACCAAGTACATCGAAGATATCCTGTAATTTTTCCTGTAAGGCGGCTTCCTGAGTTTCTATATCGGCTGAATCTAGGACCTCTGTGGTATCGAGTACATCATCATCGAAATAGTTTTCAGCAATAGTTTGAGCAACATTAGCGATAATGAGATCGGTAAATGGCGTGATATTCACGTTTCCACCTACATCGGCTTCTTCTGCATAGGAATGAAGTTTGTAGGTCTTGCCTCCAACAGTTCCCTGTGCCCGTAAACGGTAAGGAGCTGTTAAACCGCTGACGTCAACATTATAAGTCCCATCAGCTTCAATACGTTCTGATTTGGTATTGCCCATGGCACCTTTTACTGTAACAGTTCCAATAATGGCTGCACCTGCAGCAGCAGTTCCGCTAAGAGTTGTTGATGAGACCGGGCCTGGAGTGCTATCACCACCGCTACCACAAGCTGCGATAGCAAGGCTGCAAGCCAAAACGATTGGTTTAAATATCAGGTGAGACTTTTTCATAAACTTTTTTTTCCTATTGTTATTAAGTAATGCATGAAATTAATTATTAAGAGTAGTCAAGATTTTCAGAATTTGTAAAATATAATCTGTATTTTATTTAAATTGGAAGTTTTATGTCAAAAATTTAAGATCATTTGGAACTCAATAATCCTGCTATTAATGATTTTAACAAGTTCAGGTTATGCAATGAACCAGATCGGTGATGAGCTCTAAGTTATCGCCGAACAGAATATTCCGTTGACAGTAAACCTAACAACCATAACGGAACATCAGTTAGAACAAACTATCCATTTTGTACGAGCTATGCGATATGGAATATTACTGAAGATAGAGGAATGACTAGGGTCAAATGACTAGGGTCAGATACACGTTAAATTCTGAATGACAGGATTTGGCTACCGATACTTAAAACCAACTAGGGATTGCTTTAATTCGCCGACTGAATGCGTTAACGAATTAACCAAGAGTGTCAGCTCTTGATAATAAACTAGACTAAATGTATTCGAAACGGCAGTGTTCAAAAACGAGTGTCATTCCATTTATACTAATGCACAAGCATTAAGGAGTGGCCAATGCCCAAACTGCCTTCTGGCCCAGTTTACTGGGGGGTTCCCATAACTATTATGAATTTTCTGAAGGTCTATAATGGGTCGTGAAGAGCCTGTTAAAGGTACATGCTTGACTGACCGCTTTGTCCATGATTAAGCCTGATTGTTATTGATGACTATTTCGCTAGTTGAACTTAAAACCGAAGGTTCTACAGCCTCCTATGTCCGGTATGGGGAAATCAGGAAGTTTAAACCTGACACTTCCAGGTTAATACTTCAAAAAGTTGTTAGCTCAGACTTTTCCAGAGTACCATCCACTTCTATTCCAAGCTCCGGTCGTTTGTCTGACCAATAGTGAATGCGTACAAAGTGCCAATTTCAGACCTTACCCAGTCATTGAAAAGGACTAACACAGCGTTGATATTTATAAGGCATCAAACACCGGTTATGTAAAATCCATGATTATTTATTTTTTTCAACTATTTTCTATATTAAGAACTTTATTCTGCATGTATAAACATTGATTGATGAACAAAGAGCGCCGTAGACACGAACTATCCACTATCAGACAATTTTTTCAGGACCAGTGGTCTCATCTGGGAAAATTGTTCGATCAACTCTTATCAGCCGATACCCAGGAAACCCAGGTCTCAGCAAAAATAGTCGAATCTGTTGTCACTTCCACAAATGCCCGTATTCGCATAGTTGGAAACTATAAGAAACGATTGAGGCGTAGCATTAAATCTTTGCTGGAATACGTCGACCTTCTTGCAATGGTTATACCGGATCCTATCGACGCCAATCCTGACCACTTTGGGATAGACCAACATCTGAATGCTTTCTTCGTCAGTAAGGAGCATATTGCAGAAACTTTTGGGAGTAGTGAGTCCCTTCGCCAGTTTTTAAAAGATCCAAAGAATATTTATGTAGGAGATGTTTACGCAATTCTATTAATGAGCAAGCTGAAAAAAACAGTTTTTGGATCAAAATATTCCGGAGATATGCTGCTCAGGGATGTAAAACAGAAGAGTTTGACCTTCAGCGAACACAGCGTTCAGTCACCAACCGGATCGAAAGAGGATTTAAGAGATGTACTCAAACAATTAATGGTTGAAAATTTTATTTCCTATGCAAAGCGGCACATAGCTTTCCTGAAAATTGAGCGTGAGAATAAAGGTAGTAATGAAAGCCTGTTAAATCCGGAAAACTATCTACACGAGCTCTGCCATATTTTGGAAAATCCACATGAGTTATTCGGTTTGAAGCTGAGTGGGAAGCGTGTTGACAAAATGGGCATTCTGCTAGAGAAGGATCAAAAAGGCCCTATGAATGAACTTAACTTACGAGAATTTATATTTGGTGATGATGAGAAACGGACTGTTGTGTTGGTCAAATACCCAAGAAATAAAATGCCAGAAGAAAAAAATATGTTATCCGAGGCTAAAAAGATACTAGGCACAATTTGATCTGAGCTTGAATCAGGTAGAAAAGATCTTGTAATCATCTAATCATCTTCACCAACCCCGTATCAGGTGAAAACTGAACGGCATATCGGGTAGTGAAGAACCAGTTTCTGATGCTGGCAGGAATGGCCGCTTAGTCCATCTTTAAGACTAATCGAAATTTTTATAAGTCTCTCAAACCTAGCTGTAAAACGAATACCCTGTTACCTACTTTGTCCGGTATGTGGAAATCAGGAAGTTTAAAAATCTGACACTTACCGGTTAATTTTTAAAAAAATATTTGCTCAGATTTTTCCAGAATATCATCCACTTTTATTCCACGTTACCAGTCGTTTGTCTGACCTATCGTGAATGCGTACAAAGTGCCAACCGGACAATTGTGAGTGATAATTTCTTCTTAGTAGTATGAACAAAGATTCACCCCAACTGGTATATGACTAAAACTATCGATTACGGTTAAAGTAGACCGTCAACTATAATTTGATATAGATCAGTATGAACATAACCGAGAAATTAAAAATTAGCCTATACTACATAATATTCTAATATATCGAATCATCCGTTATTCATTTTTTAATTGATTAACGTTCTTCTCTCTTGTTTTATTGATAATAGATTGATTTATTTTCATTCCTATTTAATCAAGCATTTTAATGAATTATTCTGGAACAATTAAAGAGGTCTTCGTCTATGAAATTGCAACCATCTGAAACTGAATTAAAACAGGCCCATCAATTTTTAAGTGGCATTGAAATTCCTAAAATTCCTGAAGTTATTCTTGCCCTGCAAAAAGAGACTTCAAAACAAGAGCCTGATTTGTCAAAAATAGGCAAAATAATGTCAACTGATATTGCACTCTCTGGTTTGGTATTAAAAACGGTCAACTCATCTAGTTTTGGAATATCACGTCAAATTGAATCAATATCACAGGCTGTAATTCTTCTAGGCCTAAATACTTTAAAAGAGGTTATTTTGGTATCGGCTATGAGACAATCGATTGGAGATAGCAATCCATTTCAGGCTTCTCTATGGAAGAGTGCTCAGGGTTGTGCGCTTGGTGCAAAAGCGTTGTCATTTTCTGTAGATGGAATCACCCAGGAAACTGCTTATTTGGCTGGATTGTTTCATGATGTAGGGGCTTTAATAATTGAGAAGCGTGACTCAGAATATTCAAAACTCTATTTGAAAGGCTTGTCGAGACCAATATCAATACTTGATAAAGAATTTAATCAGTACGGCACCAATCATACGGTTATAGGATATTTGTTAGCAAAGCATTGGAAATTACCTAATGAGGTGTGTGAAGCTATTTACAATAGTCATATTGAGTCACTTTCTGAAGTTGAAGACTCACAAACAAGAGCGCTAATTGCTATTCTACAAATCACAGAGATTACTTCAGCAAGATTGCTTCATCCAGATATAGAATATTCTGATGAAGCAAATAAATGTATTGCGAATGGATATTTGGAACTGGCGGTGGATGGAGATACATTACAGGAAATGCTAGAAAAAGTTGGAAATGGAGTATGGTGAGGGAAGTCAGGACTTTATTCATTGTGTAAAATTTACACAATGAATAAGATTAATTCTTATAGCTGTAAATCTGCATCGTAATTTAAACCCTATCAGCACGAAAAAGTTTCCACTTTTTATACTGACTAAATGTCACTTAAATTACTTTTTCAGGTGTTAAAAAGATAAGAATCGTTACCTGTTTCCAGAATTCAGTTTCTCCCGAATATTTGGTAAGTCTTACATACTGTTTAACATAATATGACCAATGTACTTATTGCAAGGAGTGCCTTTCTCCCTTTTTAATTTTTAATAAATGGTATTTTCGTGAGGTGAGGACAAATATCGAACGACCGCTAAGTCCATGAACCCGTCACATCCTACAACCTATAGGGACTGTCTATTTTATCCATTTCAGGGACCAAAAGAACAATAAGGTGATTTTTCAGAATTAGATAAATACTTATGATTCTCCCACCTCCTAATGACCGGTTTGGAGAAACCTGGAAGTACCATTTTGAGCTATTAACAGTTATTGTATAGTGAGTAATAAGGTCGTCGCCTATCCTAGCTGTCATAGCTTAAGTGGCATTCACAGTTAAGCAACTGCAACAAGAGAACATCGTGTACGAACCAATATTCGCTGAATCTGAACAACTCGCCACAGAACTGTATAAGATCATCAATATACCGCTGTTTGACAACTCTGTTCGAATTATCACAAGTAACATCGCTTGCTCAATGGCCCTTGAACACTGGGATGCCACACGTTTAATTCTTGCATCAGGACAACTTCCATCAGCTGTTGTGGTTCATCGTGCTCAATTTGAGGCCCTCGTTAGATCAGTTTAGCTTCTATATTCAGCCTCAGATAGAAATATAGAAAAGCTATCGATCACTCTTAGTCTAGAAACTGAGCAAAGTGCAAAGAATATGCCCCAAGTTTTTGAAATGATGGATGCTATCAACAAAAATGCTCCCCCGCAGGCAGTTGATGCTCTAAACAAATTCAAGGAGAACTCTTGGAAGGCTTTGAATTCGTACGCTCACGCAGGGTTACACCCAATCAGAAGACATTCCGAGGGCTACCCGACAAAATTAATTACAGATGTAACTCGAAACGCAAATGGCTTAGCGATTATCTCAGCAATGCAAGCAACCGCACTTGGTGGTTTAAAATCACTACAGAAACAAATTCTTGAGCTTGCAGCAATATACCCTAAATGCATGCCTCCATCTCTTGAGGTTGACAGGCCATGAAAATTGTCACATAAAACCGAATGGAGCATTACGTTTGTATTTCTTACCACTTCCACAGGGACAGGGATCATTTCGTCCAGTTTTCATTTTAGGCTTTTGATTAGTTGTCTGAATTTAATCTTGATATATTACAATACTGCTTAAATAAACTCTGCTATTCAATATGATGATTAATGAACATAAATGTACCTCCCTTCCGAAATCTGGCGTTTATCTACACTTCGATGATGAAGTACCTGCATGGACTTTGAATATTCAGAAAGAAGCGACAGAGTCAGACCTCGAAGAAAATCATAACCTTGAAAATATTGGCGATACTCTCTGGTTGACCAGTCTTAATATTTTATATTGTCCCTATTGTGGCGAGCAGCTTCCCGGATTGGAATCTATTGATAAGACAAATTATGGTTATTTTCAGCACAACGATTTCAGCCGGTGGAATTAAATGGCATTCACGACTCATCCATTATTTTAGCTCTCGGATGTTCATTTTTATAAACTGGAGGCTAGAATAAAATGTGGATACTAAGTGTGTATTGGACACTGGCTCGGGTCGATCTATCCAGCCGATCCAAGAGCGGTTTTATCGCCTGCCAATCCTACCAGATACTTATCGGTGCTGTGGCCCGAGGAGGCTTTACTGCTCACGTCTCATCGACCCGAGCGGTGTGCATGTTGACCGGTATCCAGCGGCTACCCGCTTCCCAGTCTCCCCAACGCCCTCGGTAATAGCGTTCGTGGCGCAGATTGCGGTAATGAGGACGCACTGAACCAGCCGGTCTGAATTGATGTACTTGATGGATCGATGCCGGAACCGCCCCCTTGTCGGAACCCGGCAGCTTGATGTCATGCATGAATGCCACGGAATTTTCATGTGCACCGATATAAACAATAAACGCAATGACAAACTTCAGGATTTCAAATTGTGTGCGCCGCTCATGGTCGCTCAGGTCGTAGCTAAAAACGCTGGTGTCCACACCCGTCAACTCATGATAGGTGTCTATATCTTCCGCCTGCAAAACCCATTCGAGCTTCCACAGATCCAGGTTTAAAACGATGCGTCCTGCTCCATCTGGATCCTGATAACAAATACCCAGTTGAGGGCCGCCTGTGCCGGTTCCCTCTAACGCGGTCTGCGTTGCAAAATCCCGGTTAAACTGTTCCACCAGTTCATCTTTACGCTCTGGCGTCAGGTAGTGTACGAACAGCCCCTGGATTTTCTGCTCATTGAACATGGTTTGTTTGGGCAGTGCAATCGAGAAAACATCCGCGAACGGCCTTAAAGCTTTTATTTGTCCCTCGAAATTGGTGTCAAGCAACTGCGTAACCAGACCCTCGGATTCAGGCATCAGACAAATGGGGGCTTTAAACCACCAATGCTCAAGGAACACGATGGGGGACGCGATATCCGGCAGGATCAAACCCTCGTTCAAAAGTTCAATCCAGGTTCTCTGCCAGGGCTGATGGGGAATATCTATGTCCATCTCTCGCAGGCCTTTTTTCAATTCAGCCCGGACTTTATAGCTGTATGGGCTGTAGAGGTAGTAATTCATCATCGTTCTTATTTCTGTCCTGTATAATCACCAGGTACAGCCAAATCAATTGACAAGTTATGGTGGTTCATCGTGGGCAAACAGTATTTATTCATAGCGTCCTATTGTGCTCTTTTCGGTTGCTACACTTTTGGATAAAGATTGTGGCACCGGCACGAAATAAAGGTGCCCCACCGTTGGCCGGGTGTCGAATTTTAGTATGCTCGATGGACAGCCGGTTCAGGCTTTCACTGGCAATATTACCCAGTGCCATCACCGGTATATCTTGAAATAAATCGATGAACAGTGACAGACACTCCTGCCCTGCATTCTTTTCGGCAGCATTTGGCGGACGATTTGATAATGGCCCATCCTTCCCTTCCGGGTGCCAGGGTACGGCATTAAATAATATCGTCCGGTCTGCAACCTGGTGTTTGTGCAGTTCTTCCCAAACGATAGTCGCTGATGGTTCCTTCCAGGGAATATGGCGAGTGGTAATCCTTTCACCCTTAGAATGATCCATTCGTGGAATGGCTTGATCGACGAGTAACTTTTCAGAGGTAAATGGAACGCCGGTAAATCGAGCACCCCGATATCCGGGAGCTTCGCCAATGATAATACACAAAGGATCAGGGCAAGAAAGGTGTGCCTTCAAATTCTTTCTGCGTTGCAGATAGTACTTTTTTGTGATTTCATTTGGGCAGCTCTCTGACCAGGGATTGAATACCTTCGGTGCTTGATAGTCTGCTATATCAGTTACTAACTGATCAATGAGTACTGTCATGTTCTGTTGTATTGATCCATCTGTTTTCTGGGGTATAGAAAAAATATTACTTCTCTATAATTATCTTGCGTGGCCTTGTCTTTGGAAACATCCAGACCCAACCCAGTGGCACTGGACGCTAAAAAGGCATTCGCCGTCCAGTCTTTTCCATTATGCTGGCTCCACATTACCCCCCGATATTGCAGCTCAGCCAGCGGCTTAATGCTATCGGGGCAAAGTTCGATGGCTCTAAGCTCATTACGGGAAACACCAGGTATATAAATGATTGGCGTCAGAGCATCGGGTAACTCGATATCTTCCAGCGTATTCGCAATCACACATTTTAACCAAATAGCAGGGCCAGTTCGGTTTTCAGCGTTATATTCACTAAAATAAATAGCTCTGGTAAAACTTCCTGTAATTGACTTAACACAGGTTGCCACTGGCTTTCCTTATCAGTTCACAACACAACTGCTGGCTTTACCTGAGTGTTAGGGTTGAAATTACTCGACTGGCGAATTGCATCAACAAGGGCATGTTGTACTGTATTTACATTGCTCAGTCCTCTGTACTACTTTGTTCAGAAAGCTCATATATCTGCCTAAGAGTGCTGACAACATCGAGAACACCTAGACCATTAAGGCCGAACGGCTTTAACGCCAGACCAGATTCTTCTGAAATAGCGTCAAGATATAGCTGCATATCATGTGAGATAGTATCTGGTAGAGAGAATCGTGATTCTGGTGAAAGAATCTGAAATAAACGAAATATATCTTTCTTGTGTTTATTTATCGTTTTCGAATCGACTCGTTCACCTTTATCCTTTTGCCTCTTCAAATCCAGCCAGGCTCTTGCTTTCAATGGAATCAAGCATGCCTCTGTAACAACCTGCACACCACTTACTTCAACCTTATGCTGATGGATAAACTTATAATAGTCTTCATCCAATAATATTGCTGACAGGCTTGATACATCTTCATCAATTGGAATGGGAGTTAAATGACTATCAGCACCCAACACCAACTTATCGGGAGTACGTGAGAATAACTCCAACATAAATGGAAAGCTCTTATTTTGCGGCTCATTAAACCGATAGAATATTTTTTTCCCAGAACTGCGTTGCTGGTTTTGGTAGCCACCTGCTTTTACAAAAGCCCAGAATGTTTCAGCGAAACTTTCATCAAGTACTTCCACACAAAGCACAATATCCAGATCTTTTGTAGCACGAAAATCAACACCGGCTTCATCCATCACCAGGACTGAAGCCGTACCTCCAATTAATACATAATAGTCGCTAAAACCTGCAAAATACTCCCGGAACTTATCTAATCCTTTTATCATAGATACTGTTCCATCATTTCTTCCAGTGCCATTTCAATTCGTTCATCACTTTCATCTTTTAGACTAAGAAAAAGGGAAAAGGGATCGACATAACCCTCAACTCCCAATATTTTCGGGTCATAACACCAAACCCGTAAAAGACAGGTACCAGGTTCTTCCACAGGGATCTGCTCAATACCTGTTTTTTCCATTATCTTCCATGCATCACGGCTCAGGGCATATTCGATATAAGCAGGCTCATTAAGTAATGAGCGGTTAGACAGGGCAGTTAACCCTGCAGGCAACAAATTCCACTTTTCAAGATTTTTCTCGGCGATTCGCACTGTGCGACTGACAGGGTTACGTAACCGGGGAAGAGCTTCCTGCCAGACAGTTTTACTATCGCCCAGGAAGTTAATCAGCCTCTCCCGGCCAACTCTCTTCACATCAGCAATGTGTGATACTTCCAACTCATCCAGTGATCGCCCCATTGTCATGGCGCTATACCCAAGTTGCTTCGATAACTCTAAAGGTGTAACAGAAACATCAATTCGTCCCAGTAACCAATATATTAATACTACCTGAGTGGCCGGGCTGAAACGCTCAACAGAAAGCGGCTTGTTTCTTCCTGTGCGAGCTCTTAACTCTATTCCCAGTGCCGGTAAGTACATCTGAACTTTAGGAATAACAAAGGCAATGCCCTTTTCAATTAATCGTTTACGAACATAGGTAGGGAGCGATAGTGCCACCACACAGATTTCATCAACATCAATTGATGGTATTTGGCGCATGTGTTTAATAAACTGAGCAGGCTTAAACTCATCCTCTTCCAGCAAAAAGACAGCGGTGAATGAAGTTCTACCAATAACCAATTTATAAAGAGCATATTGGCGGGATAAAAAATAGGGTAAACCACTGCTAATCACAGGATCAAGAGCAACCTTCAACCATGTCACTTCAGACAGATAATGCTCTAAATTCTTTGCAAGTAGATCCACAGAAACTCTGTTAACATATTTTTATGCACAATAACATTACAAATGTTATTGTGCAATTATTGGTTATCTTATTGTTACTACTTAAGTTTAAGTTAAACCCCTATCTCTAAAAACTCATTTAGAAAATCTACAAACCTCGCTGTAATTTGACAAGGACAATGGGGTCGGAACACTAATTGTGTATTTAATACTGGCTTGGAGGGCAGATCCACCCAGCCGATCCGGGAGCCGTCAGGAGCAGTTCTACCACCTGCAAGTCTCACCAGATGCTCAATCGGTGTCGTAGTTTGAGGCTGCTTTACTGCTCACATCTCATCGACTCGAGCGGTGTGCATGTTGACCGGTATCCAGCGGCTACCCGGTACCCAGTCTTCCCAGCGCCCCTGGTAATAACGTTCGTGGCGCAGATTGCGGTAATGAGGACGCACTGAACCAGCCGGTCTGAATTGATGTACTTGATGGATCGATGCCGGAACCGCCCCCTTGTCGGAACCCGGCAGCTTGATGTCATGCATGAATGCCACGGAATTTTCATGTGCACCGATATAAACAATAAACGCAATGACAAACTTCAGGATTTCAAATTGTGTGCGCCGCTCATGGTCGCTCAGGTCGTAGCTAAAAACGCTGGTGTCCACACCCGTCAACTCATGATAGGTGTCTATATCTTCCGCCTGCAAAACCCATTCGAGCTTCCACAGATCCAGGTTTAAAACGATGCGTCCTGCTCCATCTGGATCCTGATAACAAATACCCAGTTGAGGGCCGCCTGTGCCGGTTCCCTCTAACGCGGTCTGCGTTGCAAAATCCCGGTTAAACTGTTCCACCAGTTCATCTTTACGCTCTGGCGTCAGGTAGTGTACGAACAGCCCCTGGATTTTCTGCTCATTGAACATGGTTTGTTTGGGCAGTGCAATCGAGAAAACATCCGCGAACGGCCTTAAAGCTTTTATTTGTCCCTCGAAATTGGTGTCAAGCAACTGCGTAACCAGACCCTCGGATTCAGGCATCAGACAAATGGGGGCTTTAAACCACCAATGCT
>CALCSG010000265.1 GCA_937894085.1 uncultured Gammaproteobacteria bacterium
AATATCAAGAATTGATGATGTCCATGAAGATGCTTTTTCTGCTGAAGCAGATACTTTTAATAGTGAACCCGCTAAAGAAAAACCCTTAGAAATCTACGCCAGTAATCTAAATGAATTAGCCTTAGCCGGCCAGATTGATCCGCTGGTTGGACGTGAAGAAGAGGTGGAAAGGGTTATTCAGACTCTTTGCCGTCGACGCAAAAACAATCCATTACTGGTGGGTGAAGCAGGTGTGGGGAAAACAGCCATAGCTGAAGGACTTGCACGAAAAATAACAGAAGAAGCTGTTCCTGATATTTTACTGGACGCAACAATCTATTCGCTTGATTTAGGTGCACTGGTAGCAGGAACTAAATATCGTGGAGATTTTGAAAAGCGTTTAAAAGCTGTTATCAAACAATTAAAGGAGGAACCTCATGCAGTTTTATTTATAGATGAGATTCACACAATTATTGGTGCTGGTTCTGCTTCTGGTGGAGTCATGGATGCATCAAACCTGATTAAACCGGTATTAGCCAGCGGCGAAATGAAGTGTATAGGCTCTACTACCTATCAGGAATATCGCGGTGTGTTTGAAAAAGATCGTGCCCTGGCAAGGCGCTTTCAGAAAATTGATGTGCCAGAACCCAGTGTTGAAGAGACGTTTCAAATTTTAAAAGGGTTAAAAAGCAGATTTGAAGAACATCATAATGTGAAATACACGGTTCAGGCATTAAAAAAAGCTGCTGAATTATCGGCTCGTTATATAAATGATCGTCATCTTCCCGATAAAGCGATAGATGTCATTGATGAGGCGGGTGCTAAAAGGAGAATATTACCGGCTAAACAACGTAAAAAGACCATAGGTGTTCATGAAGTTGAAGACATCGTGTCTCGTATTGCCAGGATTCCTTCCTCAACGGTGAATACAGCTGACATGGATATGCTCAAAAATTTAGGGAAAAACCTTTCCCGGGTTGTTTTTGGTCAGGATAAAGCCATAAAAGCACTGGATTCAGCGATTAAAATGTCACGCTCAGGTTTGGGGCGTGATGAAAAACCGGTAGGGTCCTTCTTATTTGCAGGTCCTACCGGTGTCGGTAAAACAGAAGTATGTAAGCAGCTTGCCAAAATTATGGGTATAGAACTGATCCGTTTTGATATGTCTGAATACATGGAACGGCATACTGTTTCGCGCCTGATTGGCGCACCTCCAGGATATGTGGGTTTTGATCAGGGTGGGTTATTAACTGAAGAAGTTCTTAAACATCCTTACTCTGTAGTATTACTGGATGAGATTGAAAAAGCACACCCGGATGTTTTTAACTTGTTGCTGCAAATCATGGATAATGGAACTTTAACTGATAATAACGGAAGAAAAGCTGATTTTAGAAATGTAATTTTAGTAATGACTACAAACGCGGGAGCAGATTTAATCAGTCGTAGCAGTATGGGCTTTACTTTACAGGACAATAGCTCTGATGCCGGAGAGGCTATCAAGAAAATATTTAGCCCTGAGTTCAGGAATCGCCTGGATGCAACAATACATTTTGATTCACTTGATACGAAAGTGATCTTAAATGTGGTCGATAAATTCCTGATTGAACTGGAATCTCAGCTGGAAGCTAAAAAAGTAACCATGATTATTTCAGATGCTGTGCGCACATATCTGGCTGAAAAAGGTTACGATCCCAAAATGGGAGCGAGGCCTATGGCCAGAGTAATTCAGGATGAAATTAAACAGGTGTTAGCCAATGAATTACTGTTTGGCGATCTGTCCGCAGGTGGAGAAGTGAGAATTGATATTGAGAAAGGTGAGCTGGTTTGCCATTCAAAGTCAGTTAAAAAAGAAGTAGCTAAAGCATGATAGCTTCGTTTTGAGCTTAATGCTGCCTAAAATCGGATTATTAATCCGATTCGGCGGTTATTATCTTTCTCTGAAAGTAATACGTCCTTTGGATAAGTCGTATGGGGTAAGTTCAACAGTTACTTTATCGCCTGTTAAAATACGAATATAGTGTTTACGCATTTTTCCAGAAATGTGGGCTGTTACAACATGACCATTTTCAAGTTCAACTCTGAACATGGTATTAGGTAAGGTATCAATTACCGTACCCTGCATTTCTATATGATCGCCTTTTGGCATTCTTTACAACCCGTATTTAAAAATCGCGTCATTATCCACCTTTCAACAGGAATCGCAACTAATTAAATTTAGATCCTGAATAAACCAGTTGAGCGCGAAAAAGATGCGTAAGGATTTGATGTGCATGGAGAAATTAAAAACACCGTAGTCACCTTATTGGTGAAGAGCGTGTTTTTGATTTTTTCAGGTGCATCAAGGCCTTGCGTAGACTTTCGTGATTCAACTGATTTATTTAGGTTGAAAAACTGTGTTAATATCACTGTTTTTAATTTAATAAAATAGCATGACCATAAGTACAGAAAAATTAGCATTCGTATTCCCCGGACAAGGTTCACAGTCAATTGGCATGATGTCAGACTGGGGAGATTATCAATCAACCGTCGATGACTGTTTTACTGAAGCATCTGATGTGCTCGGTTATGACTTGAAGTCTGTTATAAATGAACAGAATGCTGACAATTTAAATAAAACTGAAATAACTCAACCTGCCATGTTGGCATCTGGCGTGGCCAGCTTTAGAGTCTGGAATCAGTCCGGGTTACCATCTTCTGAGATTTTTGCCGGGCATAGTTTAGGCGAATATAGTGCACTGGTATGCGCCGGTAGCATTGATTTTCAGGACGCAATTAAACTGGTTGAGAAAAGGGGGCGCCTGATGCAATCTGCTGTTGCTCATGGAGAAGGTGCCATGGCTGCAATCATTGGACTGGATGATGAAGAAGTTATAAAAGCCTGTAAAATGGTTAAAGAGGGTGTTGTGTCCGCTGTAAATTTTAATTCACCAGGGCAGGTGGTCATTGCAGGAAATAAACAAAGTGTAGAAACTGCGATGGAAAACGCTAAACAATTAGGTGCTAAGCGGGCACTGCCATTGCCGGTCAGTGTACCGTCACATTGCGCATTGATGCAGGATGCCGCTGAAGAGCTGTATCAGCAACTGCTTGATATTACAATCAAAATGCCTTCAGTTAAGGTAATTCATAACCAGAACGCCAGTCAGGCAGGTTCTGAAGATGAGATTCGAGAGCTACTCAAATTACAGCTTTATCAACCTGTTTTATGGGTTGATTGTGTTAATAGTATTAAGAATTCTGGCGTCAACACCCTTATCGAAATGGGGCCAGGAAAAGTTTTAACAGGCTTAACACGTCGAATAGATAAGTCAATGACTGCACATGCTGTTTTTAGTATTGAAAGTTTAGAAGCAACAAAACAAATTTTATCGGAGAATTCATAGTTATGTTAACAGGTCAAATAGCACTGGTTACCGGCGCAAGTCGAGGAATTGGTCAGGCAATTGCCAAAGGTCTGGGTAAGGCTGGTGCAACAGTTATAGGTACGGCTACCAGTCAAAGTGGTGCCGACAATATAACCAGTTATCTGGATGAGGCTGGCATTAAAGGAAAGGGTCTGGTGCTTGATGTGGCGAATTCAGAATCAATAACCACTTGTATTAAACTGGTTACAGATGAATTTGGAGCCGTAGACATACTTGTTAATAATGCGGGCATTACAAAAGATACATTATTAATGGCGATGAAAGATGAACAATGGGATTCAATAATTAATACTAACCTGAGTTCGATTTTCAGAATGTCTAAAGCGGTCATTAGAGGTATGATGAAGAAACGTAATGGCAGGATAATCAGCATCTCTTCCGTCGTTGGAGCAACGGGTAATCCCGGTCAAACCAATTATGCCGCTGCTAAAGCCGGTCTGGTTGGGTTCAGTAAGTCACTTGCCCGGGAAATTGGTTCCAGGAATATAACCGTTAATACCGTTGCTCCAGGTTTTATTGATACCGACATGACAAAAGAGCTGGGCGATAAACAAAAAGAGGCTTTATTAAGCCAGATACCTTTAGGTAGACTGGGAAATCCTGAAGAGATTGCCGACACCGTTGTGTTTCTTGCATCACCCTCTGCCGCTTACATTACCGGCGAAACTATCCATGTTAATGGTGGAATGTATATGTCTTAACTTAATTAATCT
>CALCSG010000266.1 GCA_937894085.1 uncultured Gammaproteobacteria bacterium
GAACCTGGGTTTCCTGGGTAAAGGCAATGCCAGTTTACCGAAAGCGCTGGAAGAACAGGTTGCTGCCGGAGCCATCGGGTTAAAATTACACGAAGACTGGGGTACCACGCCGGCCTCAATTGATAATTGCCTGTCAGTTGCCGAGCAGATGGATGTGCAGGTGGCAATTCATACCGATACCTTAAATGAATCCGGTTTTGTGGAAGATACCCTGAATGCCATGAAAGGCCGCACTATTCATACCTATCATACTGAAGGTGCAGGTGGTGGCCATGCACCGGATATCATCAAGGCGGCAGGTTTCAAACATGTGTTACCGTCATCGACCAATCCGACCAGACCTTATACCGTCAATACGGTAGACGAACATCTGGATATGTTGATGGTCTGTCACCACCTCGATCCGAAAATAGCTGAAGACGTATCGTTCGCAGAATCTCGTATTAGACGGGAAACCATTGCAGCAGAAGATATATTACATGATCTGGGTGCATTTTCGATGATTGCATCGGATTCCCAGGCGATGGGGCGGGTCGGTGAAGTGATTATAAGAACCTGGCAAACTGCTCATAAAATGAAGGTGCAGCGAGGGTCTCTGGCTGGTGACTCTGATACAAGCGATAATATGCGTGCACGCCGTTATATCGCCAAATACACCATTAACCCGGCTATCGCACACGGTATCTCGCATGAGGTAGGTTCGGTAGAAAAGGGCAAACTGGCCGACCTGGTTTTATGGAAGCCGGCGTTTTTCGGTACCAAGCCTTCGTTAATTATCAAAGGTGGAATGATCAGTGCGGCACCAATGGGTGATCCGAATGCGTCGATTCCAACCCCGCAACCGGTACATTATCGTCATATGTTTGGTGCGCTGGGCAAGGCAAAACACAGTACCACGATGACTTTTATGTCGGATGCTGCGGTGCAGGCAGGTGTTGCCGATCAACTGCAGTTGAGGTCTAAAATTGGCAAGGTACAAAATTGCCGTAATATTAATAAGGAATCAATGATCCTGAATGATTATATGCCCGAAATCACGGTAGATTCACAAACCTATCAGGTGCATGCGGATGGTGAATTGCTGGTGTGTGAACCTGCTTCTGAATTGCCCATGGCACAAAAGTACTTTTTATTCTAAGGATGTTAGCTTTTAATCAAATCGTTCATTCAGGTGAACCAAAAGATGGTAATTTGACGCTGACATTCGATCAACGCTCGAAGTCACGCCAGAAAGTCACCCTCGATAATGGGAAGCCAGCCGGGCTTTTTTTAGCGAGGGGCTCAATTTTACAGCAGGGTGACCTGTTACAGGCTGAAACAGGTGAAGTGGTGAAGGTAGTGGCCGCTACAGAATCGGTCAGCTCGGTTTATGTTGATGACCCATTGATGATTGCACGGACCTGTTACCACCTGGGGAATCGGCATGTTGCGTTACAGATCACGGCTGAATTTATCCGTTATCAACATGACCATGTGCTGGATGACATGGTTCGAGGCCTTGGGCTGCAAGTGACTGTTGAAAATGCTGCTTTCGAACCGGAAGCAGGCGCTTATGGCGGGCATAGCCATGCTTACTCGCATCATGAACACTGATATTGCTTTAACTCGCCTGTTCCAGTTGATCTCTCCTTCGCTGCCAATTGGGAGTTACACCTATTCTCAGGGCATTGAATGGGCAGTAGAGCAGGGCTGGGTGAAAGATCAAACGCAACTTCATGAGTGGTTAAAAGGTTTACTGGAAACCACCATGTTGTATCTGGATTTACCGCTACTGGTTCGTTTTATGAATGCCTGGACTGATCATGATGAACAGGCAGTTTCTCACTGGAATGAATATTTGATAGCAAGTCGTGAAACAGCTGAATTACGTCTTGAAGAGTCTAATCGAGCGAGAGCTTTTAGCCAGATACTTATTGCGTTGGAACCCGAGTCGCTTAAAGTTAAAAAACTGTTACTGCAATCCCAGCATGCCTGTTTTAGTTATGCCTGTTGCCGTTGGGGTATCAGTATTGAGCAGGCCTGTTATGGACTGTTGTGGAGCTGGCTGGAAAATCAGACATTATCGGCAGTCAAAATTATTCCACTGGGTCAAACGGCCGGCCAGCAGGTAGTGTTCAGCTTATCAGCGTTTTTTCCCGATATTATTGAACAGGCACTCATTATTAAAGATGATGATTTAGGTGCGTCGTCGCTGGCTCAGTCGATTGCCAGCTGCCGGCATGAAACCCAGTACACCCGTTTATTTAGATCATAAGAGTAGTTATTCAGGAAAAATATATGACAGACAAGCAGCCTCTAAGAGTAGGTATAGGCGGACCGGTCGGTTCCGGGAAAACCGCTTTACTGGATCGTTTATGCAAAGCGATGCGCGATGATTATGAGATAGCCGTAGTAACCAACGATATTTATACGCGTGAAGATGCCGAATTTCTGGTTCGTAGTAAAGCACTGGAGGCGGACAGGATAATAGGTGTTGAAACCGGTGGATGTCCGCATACAGCAATCCGTGAAGATGCTTCTATGAATCTGGCTGCTGTCGAAGACCTGGTGGAAAAGTTCGTTAAGCTGGATGTAGTGTTTATTGAAAGTGGAGGAGATAACTTATCGGCAACCTTCAGCCCGGAACTGGCTGATCTGATGATCTATGTGATCGATGTAGCGGAAGGTGAGAAAATACCTCGAAAAGGAGGTCCGGGAATAACCCGATCTGATCTTCTGGTGATTAACAAGATAGATTTAGCGCCTTATGTGGGGGCATCATTAGAAGTGATGGAGTCTGATACACAACGCATGCGTGCCGGTAAGCCCTACGTTTTTACAAATCTTAAGAAAGATACCGGTCTGCAGGAGGTTATCGATTTTATTATTAAGGAAGGTATGCTCGGACAATATAAAGCATCTATCGAATCTTGATGAAACAGGTTAGCTGCAGTTGCCGGTTGTAGTGGATAAATCACATTAATGAAAATGGCTCTGTGGGAAAATGATGTAATGCAGTCATTCCCGTATGCCTTTAGCGGGAATCCATTGAACAGCAGCTATTTATTAGAGAAATTACTTCAATTCATAATGGATTCCGGCTAAGTGCGTGCCGGAATGACGCCGTTTGTAAACAGAATCTATCTACATGATTTTTCTACAGAGCTATTTTAATGAATTAATGGAATTGCTGTAAGATATTCTTCTTATTAGTCTCCTGAGTGCTATCGAGACGATTTTATCAATATGTCAGGTTGAAATAAAAAAATTGATTTAAAGCGGTTAAATTAAAATTTTAGCAATACCTGCTCGCCTGTTGATAAAAATAGTAAATTAATCCCGCTTATTCGTGATATAGCTATTGACAGCGAATGGTGCTGTGTAGAGAATACGCACCTTACTTTGGAGGGGTTCCCGAGCGGCCAAAGGGGGCAGACTGTAAATCTGCTGGCTCAGCCTTCGGTGGTTCGAATCCACCCCCCTCCACCATATAAGAAAAGCATGGTCAAAAAGGATTGATCAGGCTTGAAAATTAACTCTCTGTTAGTTCAGGGGGTGGGTTTGAACCACAAGGTTCGACAAAATCGTCGGGAACGATTTTGATCAGCCACAGGCTGACCCGCAGGGCGGAAGACAGGATGTCTGGAGTAATCCACCCGATAGTTCAGGTTAAGGTCATTAGTATGTCGAAGCTGGTTACTGGTTTCGGTGAGCTTAATAAAAGGATGTTTTTCTCCTTAAAAAGATTTTAAGAGACCACTTAATACAATGTGTAAATAGCATGCTGTATTAAGTGGTTTTGTGCGTAAGTAGCTACGCGGGTGTCGTATAATGGTATTACCTCAGCCTTCCAAGCTGATGACGCGGGTTCGATTCCCGCCACCCGCTCCAAATTGAAAGCCCAAGTTGGAGGGCTATAGGTTTATGCCCATATAGCTCAGTCGGTAGAGCACTTCCTTGGTAAGGAAGAGGTCACCGGTTCAATTCCGGTTATGGGCTCCAATATTTAGTGAAAGCTAAGTTTTTAATGTAACTATTCGGCTGTGATTCGGCCTTAACAACTAGTCGGAGATTAATCCTAATGTCAAAGGAAAAATTCGCAAGAACGAAACCCCATGTAAACGTGGGAACGATTGG
>CALCSG010000267.1 GCA_937894085.1 uncultured Gammaproteobacteria bacterium
TTGAGTAAACATTTAGCCGGTGTGTCTATACATGTGAGGGATCGCCCTCACATGTTCCATGTATTAGGCCAGTAGCTCAATTGGCAGAGCAGCGGTCTCCAAAACCGCAGGTTGGGGGTTCGATTCCCTCCTGTCCTGCCATTTAATGTTTTACAGCAGGGGTTATCCAGTGGTCACAAAGACCGAGCAACAAGTTTCTTCCGGGTTTGATACTGTGAAACTACTGTTTTCACTGTTAATTCTGGTCGCAGGAATTATAGGTTTTTATTATTTTAAAGAGGAATCCCAGTTATTTCGAGTATTGGGTATTCTTGCTGTCGTGGTGGTTGTTTTTTTAATAGCATCTACGACACTGATAGGGCAGAAATCACTGGGTTTTGCTAAAGATGCTCGTGTCGAAGTGCGTAAAGTGGTTTGGCCGACGCGTCAGGAAACGACTCAAACAACTATAGCCGTATTAGTCATGGTGTTAATCGTGGCGATAATGTTGTGGCTTATTGATATGTTTCTGGGTTGGGGCGTTAAGTCGCTATTAGGATAGGATAAGAATATGTCAATGCGTTGGTATGTAGTTCACGCCTATTCAGGTTTTGAGGCTCAGGTAAAGAAGGTTTTACAGAGTCGTGCTGATGCGTCTCCTTTCAAGGATCTGTTTGGTCAGATTCTGGTTCCTACTGAAGAAGTAGTGGAAATGAGAGATGGCCAGAAGCGTCGAAGCGAAAGAAAATTTTTCCCCGGTTATGTGCTGGTCGAAATGGATATGACTGAAGATACCTGGCACATGGTCAAAGAAGTTCCAAAAGTGCTGGGTTTTATTGGCGGTACCAGTGATAAGCCTGCTCCGATTACAGATGTAGAAGCGAATGCGATTCTGAATCGTGTTGAAGAGGGTGTGGATAGTCCGAAACCCAAGGTGCTGTTTGAAGTGGGTGAGGTTGTACGCGTAAACGATGGGCCATTTAATGATTTTAATGGTGTTGTTGAAGAAGTGAATTATGAAAAAAGCAAAATGCTGGTTTCGGTTCAGATTTTTGGACGTTCTACACCGGTTGAGCTGGATTTTTCTCAGGTAGAAAAAGGCTAAAAAATTTTTGAAGTCGATAAGCTTATCGGCTTTTTTTATTATGTATGGGGAGGGCGAATTAAGTAGTCCGATAGTACCCGGGAGATATAATCATGGCAAAGAAAATTGAAAATTACATCAAACTGCAGGTTAAGGCAGGTGAGGCGAACCCTAGTCCGCCAGTAGGTCCTGCGCTGGGTCAGCATGGTTTGAATATTATGGAATTCTGTAAAGGATTTAATGCGCAAACCCAGGAAATGGAAAAAGGCTTGCCTATTCCAGTAGTAATCTCGGTTTATAGTGATAAGAGTTTTACTTTTATCATGAAGACCCCTCCTGCGCAGATTTTGTTAAAAAAGGCAGCGGGAATTACTAAAGGTAGTGGTACTCCAAATACAGCTAAGGTTGGTACTGTTACCAGGGCGCAGCTGGAAGAAATTGCTACTATTAAAATGAAAGATTTAAATGCCAATGATATGGAAGCAGCAGTTAAGACTATCGCTGGTAGTGCCCGTAGTATGGGCTTGAATGTAGAGGGTTAATGATATGGCTAAGCTCAGTAAACGAATGAAAAATATTGCCGAGAAGGTAGATGTAACTCGCCAGTATGCAATTGATGAAGCCCTGGGGCTGCTGAAAGAGTTAAGTACTACGAAATTTGATGAATCTGTCGATGCGGCTATCAACCTGGGTGTTGATCCTCGTAAATCTGATCAGAACGTTCGTGGTTCTTCAGTACTTCCTAACGGTACGGGTAAAACAGTAAGAGTAGCGGTTTTCACTCAAGGTGATAACGCTGAGAAAGCGAAAGCAGCTGGTGCTGATGTTGTCGGTATGCAGGATCTTGCGGATTCCATGAAAGGTGGTGATATCGGCTATGACGTCGTAATCGCAAGTCCTGATGCTATGGGTATTGTTGGTCAGCTGGGTCAGTTGCTGGGTCCCCGTGGTTTGATGCCTAATCCCAAAGTTGGAACAGTATCTCCTGATGTAGAAGGTGCTGTTAAAAATGCTAAAGCCGGTCAGGTACGTTACCGCACAGATAAAGGTGGAATTATTCACTGCTCTATCGGTAAGTCCAGCTTTGATGCTAACAAGCTACAGGAGAATTTAGAGTTCCTGCTGGCTGATTTGCAAAAAGCAAAACCTTCTACAGCAAAAGGTATTTATTTAAAGAAAATTTCTGTTTCCACTACGATGGGAGCAGGTATAGCAGTTGATCAGGCCAGTTTAAAAATAGCCTAACTGGTACAGCTGTTAAAAGATCTTTGAGAAAGTTAGTGGATTTATCGCTGGCTGCTCGTCAAAGACCGTAGGTGTGCTGTTCATTTTTCAGGAATTGCACTTAATTTCCTGCGTAGATGATCCTCTGAGACAGGAATAACCTGGTTAAGAAGGTCGTGAAGGAGTCAAACTGGCTGAAAAGCTGGATTGGAAAAGGAAAGAGGCTGGATGAGAAATCGTTCAGTATTGTGGTTTATTAATCAGGAGAACTTGATATGCCTTTAAACCTACAGCAAAAACAGGCTGTTGTGTCAGAAGTCGCCGAAGTTGCGGCAACTGCACACTCTGTAATTGCTGCTGAGTACCGGGGCTTGACGGTTGCAGAAATGACCGAATTACGTGCGGCTGCTCGTGAATCGAATGTGTTCCTAAAAGTAGTTAAAAATACGCTGGCTAAGCGTGCTTTTAATGGGACAGATTACGATTGCATGGGTGATGCATTAAGCGGTCAGCTGGTGTTTGCATTTTCACTGGAAGAGCCAGGTAGCGCTGCACGCGTTATTAAGGACTTTGCCGGTAAGAATAAAAAACTTGTGGTTAGAGTGGTTGCCTTTGGTGGTGAACTGCTCGATCCGGAAGATATCAAACGACTTGCATCTCTGCCAACTCGAGACCAGGCAATCAGCTTATTGATGGCCGTAATGAAAGCACCTGTCGAAAAACTTACTCGTACTATTAATGAAGTACCTGGCAAGTTAGTTCGCACTGTTGCTGCAATACGTGATTCAAAGCAAGCTTAATTTTGTAGTATTTTTTAAATATATTTCTGTTTTAGGAGAATAAAAATGGCAGTTTCTAAAGATGATATTTTGGAAGCAATCTCTAACATGTCAGTAATGGAGGTCGTTGACCTTATTTCTGCAATGGAAGAAAAATTTGGTGTTTCTGCAGCAGCCGCTGTTGCAGCAGCTCCAGCAGCTGCTGGTGATGCCGCAGCTGAAGAAGAAAAAGATGAGTTTAACGTTGTTATGACCAGTTTTGGTGGTAATAAAGTTGCGGTCATTAAGGCAGTACGTGCGATCACAGGTTTAGGCCTGAAAGAAGCTAAAGGAATGGTTGAAAGTGCTCCTGTTGCTGTTAAAGAAGCTGTTTCTAAAGCTGAAGCTGAAGATGTTCAGAAGCAGTTGCAGGAAGCTGGTGCAGAAGTCGAACTCAAGTAATTTGAAGCTCGATTGGGTGTTCGCACCCAGGCATTAAGATATGGGCTGATGGCTGTTGAAGTCATCGGCCCGCATCTGTTTGTTCGTTAAGAAAATCTTTTTAACGATATATGAATATAGAAATAGTTTTATAAATAAATTTTTTATTTATTGAATATTTTCAATGAGGAAATTAAATGGCTTACTCATTCACTGAGAAAAACGTATTCGCAGGGATTTTGGTAAACGTAGTTCAGTTATCAAGGAACCTTATTTATTGGCGATACAGGTAGATTCCTATAAACGTTTTCTTAAGTCTGATGGTGGCGGTTTTGAAGGAACCGGTTTACAAAGTGCGTTTAAGTCCATTTTTCCGATTATAAGTTTTTCTGGTGCGGTTGAACTCGAATTTGTGAGTTATCGTATCAGCGACCCTGTGTTCGATGTTAAGGAATGTCAGGTTCGAGGATTAACCTATTCAGCCCCTGTTCGAGTGCTGGTTAAACTGGTGATCTATGATAAAGAAGCTTCTGCTAAAAATCGTTCTGTAAAAGAAATTAAAGAGCAGGAAGTTTACATGGGAGAAATGCCCCTGATGACCGAAAACGGTACGTTTGTTATAAACGGTACTGAGCGGGTTATCGTTTCCCAGTTGCATCGCTCTCCCGGTGTGTTTTTTGATCATGACAAAGGTAAGTCTCACAGTTCTGGTAAGTTGTTATTCAATGCGCGTGTTATTCCTTATCGTGGCTCCTGGCTGGATTTTGAATTTGATGCAAAAGATGCTCTGTTTGTGCGTATTGATCGCCGTCGTAAACTACCGGCTACAATCCTGCTAAGAGCTCTGGGTTATGAAACTGAAGCAATGCTGGAAACTTTCTTTGAGCATGATACTTTCAAGTTGAAGAAAGATAGTATCGAAATGGAGTTGGTGCCCGAGCGTCTGAAAGGTGAAGCAGCTACCTTCGATATTGAAGTAAAAGGCGATATTATCGTTCCTCAGGGACGTCGTATTACTGCCCTCCACGTAAAACAAATGAAGGCAGCACGAATTAAAAATCTGACTGTTCCTGAAGATTTTCTTTTCGGTAAAATCCTTGCGAAAGCGCTGATTGATAAAGAAACCGGTGAGTTAGTAGCTAATGCCAATGATGAAGTCACTTCTGAACTTTTAGATCTGATACGTGAAAAAGGCATTAAGGAATTCAAAACTATCTATACCAATGAAGTTGATAAAGGGCCTTACATTTCAAACTCTCTTGCACTTGACCCTAGTACTAATGTTCTGGAGGCAATGGTTGAGATTTATCGCATGATGCGTCCAGGTGAGCCACCGACTAAAGACTCGGCTGAAAACCTGTTTCAGAACCTGTTTTTTAATGCTGAGCGTTATGATCTTTCCAAGGTAGGACGGATGAAGTTTAACCGTCGTATAGGCCGTGAAGAAGTTACCGGTGAAGGCACTTTATCTACCGAGGATATTCTTGCGGTGATGAAAGAGCTAATCGACATTCGCAATGGTAATGGCGTGGTAGATGATATTGATCATCTCGGTAATCGTCGTATCAGAAGTGTTGGTGAAATTGCTGATAATGCGTTTCGTACCG
>CALCSG010000268.1 GCA_937894085.1 uncultured Gammaproteobacteria bacterium
ATTGAACTAATCCTATTATCAGGCTGTGTAATAGTGCATTGTTGAAGGCTACTCTAGCTGCTACATAAGGCGGAATTGCCAGACAAAAAATGCCTAAAATTCTCAGCATAGTGTATAGAATGTCAGAGGAAACTAAACCTGAGAGCAGACTTAGTATCAATATCATGGCCAGAATATGCAGGACCAAAACAATGAAAATACTAACAATGCCAGCGACTAATGCATCTAATTTTAAGTGTGAAATAATCATTAATGGATAAAAACTAGCTCAGTTTAATGTCTGCTTTACCGGCAGCTACTAATAGTTTGAAAGTAGCGTTAACCGGTATATCAGTAATCTGCACAGCATCTGATTGAGTCACAATTAACCTGCCGGTGGTTGGATTTGGAGAACCGGGTATGAAGACAATTAGTTTTTCAGAACCATCGGGTAAATTGACTCTATTAGTGATCAGGCCAAATTCCATCCCGCTACCGCCTTGCGCAGGAAGCAGAACGGTTTGCTGGAAAATGGCATCTTTACCCTCGCCATAACCGAGTATCTGTTTAAGTGAAACATACAGGCTACCAAGGGCAGGGAGGTTGTTTAATATGTTATCGATTTTATTCCAGATCCATTTGCCGACAAAGGTAGTGAGGAGTAATCCGATAAAATAAATCAGCATTAATACCAGTAAAATCCCCAGGCCGGGAAAATAAAATGAAAGCTGATATAGTCCTGATTTGGAAATACTGCTTTCCAGGTAGCCAATGGTCATAACCAGACCACCAATGGGTAGAATGGCGACTAAGCCCGTCAACAGGCTGGTGGTGATGTGTTTCATCATAGGATTCATAAGAAATTTACTGTCGTAATTGATAATTGGGCTTTTTGTGAGTTAACAGCTTGTGCCTGTTGAGCCAGTTAACAGCATCATCCGCATCCTGTTCAAACCAGTTTCGAGTGTTGCCTAATCTAAACGTGTAACCCCAATGATCCATATCCGACATCATGCGACTTTGTTGCATTTCTGCAATGTCGTCGGCCAGTAATATTTGCAGGTAACATACCGCATTCTCTTCGTCGTAATCGCCTTCAGCATTAGTATCGAGATTGGCACGTCGTTGTTCGTCCATACAAATGTAATGACAGCTTTCATGCATAATGGAATGTACCGGCGTATCCAGGCGTGCATATAATTTGTTGCCGACCAGGCCGGCTTCGCTATCTCCCCAGAAGCTACCGGGAATTTTTTCTTCATCCACCACGACCAGGTCAAGTTGATATCGTGCCAATAGATATGCAAGATTATCGATATTGATATCGTCCAGTTTCAAGACTTCATCAAACATTATTTATCCGGTTTTACGGTGGTGAGTCCGAGAGACTCCCAGGCTTGCATGCCGCCCCGATAATATTTCAGTTTATGTGCCGGGTATCCGAGTTTAAGCAGTGATTTAATATTGGTGGGAGCCTGACCACACCACAGTCCATTACAAAATAATACCAGTGTTTTTGCGTAGCTGAAATTGAGCAGACTATCCCCAAGCGTGACACCAAATTGATCTTCCAGAATATCAATGATATTTTCTTCCGAATTGTGTGTCAGGGTCTTGTAAGGAATATTGATTGTGCCGGGGATGGTGCCTCGAACAACCCATTTGCGTGAACGCGAATCGATCACCCGCACACTGTCATCGCCACTGGACACTTTTTGCAGGTATTCCAGCATCTTACGTTCACCTATGGTTTCCACGCCGGGTGCCAGAATCAAAGGTTGAATGCAAAAGGGCGGGCATACTCGTGAAGTTTTGGCGAAAGCAGGATTTATCAGGTTATCGGTATTCTGGTTGCGCTGGATGGTAATCGTTTTACCTTCATGCCTGATATCCACTGATTCAATTTGCCGTGTAATTTTAACTTTAAGCCCTGTTGCCTGTGTGTTGTTATTTTCGTCGCTATAAGCCGTACCGCTAACAATGAAAATCAGTATAGTAACAATCGTTCGAACGAACCTGGGATGCATGTATTGCTCCGGATATGATGTTTATGGTTTGGCGGTTTGACAGGTCAGCAGGCTGCTGATGGTTTGCTCCAGACGCCACCATTCTTCTTTTTTATATTCTGAGTGACTGTGCCGGGTACGAATTAGTAGATAATTTATTGCGGCTCCAAAAATGCCGAGTATTCCGCCGATATCAATATTGGGTTGACTGAAGTGCAGGCGAACTTTTTTCACCAGTAGCATACCCTGTTCGGTGCGTATTTTATTCAGTGCAGTTGTTAACGGGTTACTGTCTGACATTTCCCATGCCATGATTTCCTGGGTTAAAGGACGTTGCTGCACAGCCTTGATGTGACGCCTCAGCAATAAATCTAGAAATTGTGGTAATGAAAACTGGCTGATTTCATCCATGTTTTCCTGAATTATTTCATCAAGTGTCCACCACAGATCCTTTTCCTGTGCAAAGCGCTCAAGTAATCCATCCAGTCCACCAAAGTAACGATAAATCAGTACCTTGTCGCAACCAGCTTCACGGGAAATAGCATTGATGCCAACATCAGGAAATCCTCTGCTCAGTAATAGTGCTTCTACTGCATCGAGGATTCTTTTTTCAGTGTTAATTCTACTTTTTTGCATGGTCGGCAATTCTACCTGAGACAATGTTAACTGTCTCTACCCAGTGACGGATTTACTTTGTTGCCAGAACTGTTCCATTTGATCTAACTGTTCAGGGCTGAACTCGATACCAGCTTTTTGCATATTTTTCATCACAAAATCAAACCGTCGAATAAATTTTTCATTGGTCTGGCGCAATGCGGATTCTGCATCCACATCAACATGTCTGGCCAGGTTAGTACAGGCAAACAGGACATCGCCCATTTCAGCCAGGATGTGCGCTTTATCCGAGGATAGTAAAGCTTCGCGTAATTCGCCAATTTCTTCTTCAATTTTAGCAAATACAGGCTCTACTTCGGGCCAGTCGAAATAATACTCTGCGGCTGCATCCTGTAATTTCTGTGCACGAATTAAAGCGGGAAATTTATGACCAGTATCATCCAGAACCCGGCCTTCGTTCACCTTTTCTATGGTTTTAAGCTGTTGCCATTGACTGTTTAGTTCCTCTTCACTGAGATTATTATCACGTTGCGGGTCGAATACATGCGGATGCCGTCGAGTCATTTTATCCACAATAGTCTGAATAACATCATTGATATCAAATTGATTCTGTTCAGAGGCTATCTGAGCATGAAATACTATGTGAAATAACAGGTCGCCTAATTCTTCCTTGATGTTTTGTATGTCGCCTGTTTGTATGGCATGCAATAACTCATAGGTTTCTTCCAGTGTGTACGTGCTGATACTCTCGCTGGTTTGTTTAATGTCCCAGGGACATCCGCTTTGCGGATGGCGTAAGGCGGCCATTAGATCGATTAGTTTTGATAGAGCAGTCATTGTGGTAAATATGAATTTTCAATTGTGTAAATGTCTATCATAACCCTATACTTAAAAAAAAATGAATCAGAAAGAAATATGAGCGAATTTTTGCAAAAATACAGTGGCTTTCTTGGCGGCGTAATGAAATGGGAAGATCTGAGTAAGCTCTGGTCAACCATTAGCGATCAGCAATCATCCAGCTGGTATGTGTATGCAGTTGGTGAACAGGTACCTGTAAAGACTGCCACCGGCGAACAGTTACACCAGTTTATAGTTTCTATCGACGAATTACTGCGCAAGGAACACGATGAAGATTATTGCGGCATCGTGTACGTTGATGATATAGAGAACCCTGAATTTATAAAAATTTATGATCCGAATAATCTCGGAGTAGTGTGTGGTTACAGCGAGAATCCACCTCTGCCTGGTTGGGTGATGAGCCAAGTTCAGCCTGAAGACCTGGAACTGGCCTTTCCGCCGCCTGCCAGTCGTAAACGCTGGTGGAAAAAAATATTTTCCTGATTACGGTTTTAATGCTTGTTGCTAGCTTTGATACTACTCAGAATTTGCCCTGGTAAACTGGCAGCCCTGAGCTGCCGCCTACAGGGTATGATCATAGATATCATTGTGTGACAGCCTGGGTAAGCGGATGTGACCGGTATTGCATGGAGCATTTAACCGCCAAACAGCTCTTTGGGCTATACTCGACCATCGGGTATAAGGCCAATCTCTGGCCAGGCACCCTCTTTGGGCTATCCCTGCCCATCGGGTATAAGGCCAATCCCTGGCCAGGCACCCTCTTTGGGCTATCCCTGCCCATCGGGAATAAGGCCAATCCCTGGCCAAG
>CALCSG010000269.1 GCA_937894085.1 uncultured Gammaproteobacteria bacterium
ATGACTTATGACTTATGACTTATGACTTATGACTTATGACTTATGACTTATGACTGACGACTTATAACTGATGTTAACTTACCCACTCCAGCCTTTCCCAGAACCAGTACAAACCGGTTAGCGCGATCAACACCGATAGTGGAATGACCACAACATGACGGTAAGTCTGCTTATTTTTAAACCAGATCAACAGACCGAAAAAACCCATCGAAATAATCGCCAGTTGACCAAATTCTATACCAATATTAAAACTGATCAGCGCCAGTGCAAAATCATCGGCAGGCAGGCCAAATTCAGACAGTACAGAAGCAAACCCAAGCCCGTGCAATAGTCCAAAACCAAATACAATCCATAAACGGCTTCGGTGTAATTTGGGACTAAAAATATTTTCTATCGCGACATAGGCAATGGACAGTGCAATAAGTGGTTCCACCACTCTTGAGGGCAAGCTGAATATATCCAGCATGGATAGACTCAGGGTAATGGAGTGTGCCAGTGTAAACATCGTGACTTGCCACAATAGTGGCTTCATCGTTGTGCTTAACAGAAATATACCCAATACAAACAGAATATGATCTAGCCCAAGCGGCAATATATGTTGAAACCCGGCCACTACATAGGTTTTAAACACATCTAAAAAAGATTGCCGGGTAAATATTTCATCCAGAGGGTAAGGTTGTGTATAGACATCGTCTTTTAACCACTGGTGGTCTGACCAATGCCATTTTTGATTGACCTCATCGACCTGACGTACCCGGGTTGCATGGTCACCGAAACTTTGAGGGTAGTACCAGGTGAGCTGTTTTCTATCACGTTCAACATTGCCGGTTAAGGTGATAACACTGATTCTGGGTACTTTGGTGTAGCCGGGTTCGGGTATTTTTACAGCCTCAATGATTAATGGTATCGATTCACCATCCAGTTTAAGATCAACCCCCTTTAGTAAGGCCGGCTTAAAAGATTCGAATGCTTTTAAAAGGTCATCTGGCTGCATGACCCGGTAGTCATCATACTCTTCTGCATTAGGAGCCTGTTTGGTATTGGTATATTTTCCATTAATGCCGGTCATCAATGCTTCAATACTGGCTCGAAGCTCAATACTTAATTTACCGGTGGTATAAACGCTGATTTCTATCAACGCTGGTCTTACCACATCGGCTGATAATGGCAGACTGAAAATCAATACTAAAAAAGAGATACAAAATGATTTACAATTCATAAGATTGAAAGTAATAATAAAAACATGGAAAAATTTCGTTTGGCGCCGCATCTTACACCATAAATATTAAGTGCTGCGCCTGCAATTTGCTTTTTGTGCCATTAATACCATTTTGGAGAGTTCATGAATAAATTTGATCGCCGTGATTTTATTAAACTAATGGGAGCCGGTGCAGCAGCATCTTCTGTACCATTATTCTGGCCTTCTGCCGCCCACGCACAAAAAATGCCAAAAAACTTTTACGACATGCCTATAAATGGCAATGCACGTATTTTGCATATCACCGATATACATGGTCAGTTACAACCCGTTTACTTCCGTGAGCCTAATGTGAACCTGGGTGTAGGTGATGCATATGGCAGGCCTCCGCATATAGTTGGTAAAAAACTGCTTAAACATATGGGTCTGCAGGAAAATACGCCTGAATCATATGCCTACTCTTATCTTAACTTTCAAAACGACGCCAAAAAATACGGTAAAACTGGTGGTTATCCTCAAATAAAGACGCTACTGGATATGTTACGTGAGCAGGCTGGTGGAATTGAAAACACACTGACTTTAGATGGTGGAGATCTGTGGCAGGGTTCTGGCACTTCTCTGTGGACTCGCGGCGTCGATATGGTCGAAGCTTCCAATATCCTCGGGCTCGATGTAATGGTTGGTCACTGGGAATTTACCTATCGAGAAGAAGAAGTACTCAGTAATGTTGCTTTATTCAAAGGTGATTTCATCGGTCAGAATGTACGAGTTAAGGAAGATGCCCTGTTCGGCGATAAATATGCCACCATGGTTGAAAGATATGATGGACGCGGTTTATATAATGAAGATTCCGGCCATGCTTTCCGACCTTATGTCATCAAGGAAATCGGCGGCGCACGCGTTGCAGTTGTCGGTCAGGCTTTTCCACGTACAGCCAATGCCAATCCACAGGAGTTTTTTCCTGACTGGTCTTTCGGCTTACGTGAAGATGATATGATAACGCTGGTGGAAAACATTCGCAGTGAAGAAAAGCCCGATGCAGTGGTGTTATTGTCACACAACGGTATGGATGTCGACATCAAAATGGCAGAACGTGTACCGGGTTTGAATGCCGTTTTTGGCGGTCACACACATGATGGTATGCCTAAACCACTTAAAGTTAAGAATAAAGCCGGTCATGATTGCTGGGTCACTAATGCCGGTTCGAATGGTAAATATGTTGGCGTAATGGATTTTGATATAGATAACGGTATCAAGAACATGACTTACAAAATGTTCCCGATTATTTCTGACTGGTTAGCACCAGATAAGGAAATGACAGCTTATATCGAACAGATGCGGTCAAAAGTTTACGATGAAAAAATAATCGAAAGTCGTGTTAGTAAATATTTTTACAACCCTAAGCGTGCCGGCAAAACCTATAAAGAAATTCTCGATGAAAAGCTCGCCATAGCTGACCGTACTCTTTATCGTCGTGGTAATTTTATGGGTACATGGGATCAGGTGCTGTGTAATGCGCTACGTCATGAATATGGTGCCGATGTCGCAATGTCGGCTGGCGTGCGTTGGGGTACGACTACGCTTGAAGGTGAATGGATCACTATGGAAGATGTAATGACTCAGTGTTCCATGACCTACGCAGAAACCTATGTTCAGGAGATGAAAGGAAAAGATTTAATGAACATCATTGAATCAGTGGCGGATAATCTTTTCGACCCTGACCCTTATTTGCAGTCTGGTGGCGATATGGTACGCCTGGGTGGCATGGATTACACTATCGACCCCAGTAAGAAACTGTATGAGCGAATTACTGAAGCCAGACTGGATAATGGTCATTTAATCGAGCCAGAAACCATGTATAAGGTCACTGGCTGGGCCAGTGTCAATCAGGCTCCTGATGGTCGTTTGATGTGGGATATAGTTCGAGATTACATTATTGCAACTCGCGATAAAGATCATGTATTACGCTTACCCAAGATCAATCACCCAAAACTGATTGGTGTTAGCGCCAACCCTGGTATTGCTGATTATCCGGGTGTAATGAGTTAACGCTCTGTTGCATCAACAATAAAAAGCCCCGCTTGCGGGGCTTTTTTAATTTCTGATATAAAACCATATCTACCTCGTCAAAAATTTGATTAAAAATAAGACTGGTAGCTGATATTAACACTAGAAAACCTGGTATCGTTTTCCTGCCACTGTTTTTTAGCAGACAACTTCAAAGAATGATTTGTCGATAGCACAATATTATGTGTGTATTGCAATCCAACTCGATACAGGTCATCTTCAAATTTTACCCCGTTCAACTTCAAATGTGCCGTTTGCCGGGTAAAGTGAGAGATAAAACCAGTGTCTATTCCTAGTGCAGGCTCAATATCATTTTTCATATTATTGTTTATTTCCAGACGCATTATAGCTAACGAATAAAATTGATGGTCTGTTAGATATTCCCAACTACCACCAGCCCCCCCCCTGTTAACTGATAAACTAGCTGGTCCTGATTGTCTGTCAATTGTCGCTCAAACCCTGTATTGATCATCCATGACATTGGTTCAAAGAAATTATTCCTCGGCGTTAGTGAAAAAATATCGACTAAAACCAGCCTTTCAAGTTTTAAACTTTCATTTTCTTTTACTCGTAAGTTAATACTTCCCAGGTTGATCTGTGCTCCTTGAAGGAAACCGTTTTTATTATCTTCAAGATCATGAAAAGACATTTTAAACCCAATATCCATATACTGTTTATCCTGGCTTTCACCAAAACCCATACTAAATCGTTTACTTTTATGCCCCTGTTCGGGAAATATAGGAGGCGGTATCGATGAATCAATATTGATTTCTGCCGGGTAGGAATTAAGTAAATTTAATAACTGGTAACTTAGTTTTACTATCGCGGGATTTCGCGATTTTTGTGCATTCTGATAGCGCAAATATTTATAGGAAATTGAAACTATTTTCTTTTGCTGGGCAGGACTGAGAAGGTTGAATTCTGGCTTTGTTGAAATTGAGAAATCTTTAGATAACTGTAAAACTATATCCTGCTGATCTTCAGGTAATTCATTCAGTAAAAACTGAATTTCGGTTACCTGGGCTGGTCGATATTTTACTGATTCAATAAGCTGTGCTTTTTCTATCGACCTTACTGTGTCAACAGGTATAGCGGTCAATATAAATTCATCGGTTAACTCCAGCCCAGGACGAGCTACTTCAATTAATTCAAGTAATCGATAGGAACAATTTTCATCAAAAAAATAGTAATCAAAATTTATGGTTTTGAGTTCCCACAAATGTTTAATTAATCTATCCGTTTCCAGGGCGGTTAAATTTAACCTGTACTCCCAGATATCGCGGTGTTCTATCCGATTATATTCCTGTATTTTTTTAAAATAAGGCTCCGTAATAAAAAGTCCGGGATACCCTCCGGCCAGTCCCCGATAAGCATACATCAGAGAAGCGTCATCACTACTCGTGTCTGCTCCAAAATTGACTGCAAATGATATCCATTCCGAATTTGAAATTTCTGATTTATCTAGTCTTAATAGAGTATGCCCAAACATTGATGATGGACTATTCAGATGATAGGCCGGAAATACCAGAGTAATACTATCTGCCCCTGCCTGTTCATACCATTCAAGATATTCTTCACAATTAACCAGTGGAAGCAGGCTTTTTTTGATATCGAGTTGATTAATCAACCATTCACTACGGGCAATATAACGGCATTGTGTTTGTTGGTTGGGATTTTCAGCATATTTAAAAAGCTGCTTTAATGTTGCAGTTAATTCTTCCTGCGGGCTTTCTTTTCCATGTTCTGCATAGAAAAAATTTTCATCATCAACCTGACTCAGGTATCCATTACCTTTTGGGTTATAATGCAATAAATTCAACCATTCTGATTTTTTCCATAGAGAGTTATCAACGGCCTGTTTAACAAGCTGATCTACTATCTGTTGATTTTCACCTGAGGCGTAACCATTAAACGGAAGTAACAGCAACCCGGTTAGAATGGAAAGTCTTTTAGAATAAAGCATTTTATGAAAGGCTTTAAACATATTTGATACTATTTTTGAGGCGGGCATAAAAAAACCCCTCAACCAGAATAAAACAAGGAAGAGAGGTTTCTGGTTTAAATAAATTAGTATTTAAGCAATATACTTGGATAGAACTGAATCTGCTTTCATGATTTTTTCCATAGAAGCCATCATTTCATCAGCAGTAACATTTTCGCCCGGGAAAATGACGGCAAAATTTTCATGCATTACTTTGGCAAAAGTTTCACGGTCTTGCTTTTGAACTCCGTAAATCACCGCAACTGTATCCATGGCATCACCCTGACCGCGTGCTACATCTTCAGAGAATTCATCCATTATAGCGCTTACCATGTTGGCCCCGCTGTAGGTCAAAGCTCCAGAGGTTGAACAGCCATTCGTACCTGTAGTCATACCAAAAGTAGCATTACCGGATGTACCATTGGTAATTGATGCCATTAAGTGCGAACCAGTACCAGACTTACCTTCCAGTAACATATTACCCCAACCACAATTAGGACCACCTGGTGCTTCTGCGAAAGAGACTGATGACACAGCAATTAAAGCTAAACCAGCAATTATTTTTTTCATATCCTTGATTCCTTGAGTGAAAATTAAATATCGAAGTCTTTTTATAAAAAAAGATGCATAATAATAGTTCAAAGTTGTGATATATGACAAGAACTTAAATCGTTAAATCAGTCACTAAATTTAATTACAGGAACTAACTATACCAGACTGCAAAGCTCCACTATACAAAGCCTGCCATGATATTTTTTAGAAGTTTAAATTAAATAAATTATTTGTTACATCAGAAAATGATCCGTTACTCCCCGATCCTCTTAATATTATTTTTAACGTCATGTACAAACTTCTTATTTGTCCCCGTTCAACCGCATTCTATTACTCCGGATAAAATCGACGTTAAATATCAAAATGTCTTTATTGAATCCTCTGATGGTCACTTGTTGCATGGCTGGAAATTATTAGCGGAGAAAAATACGGCAGGAACAATACTTTTTTTCCATGGTAACGGCGATAATGTCAGTACGCAACTGCCTAATACTTTCTGGCTCACAAAGGAGGGTTTTGATGTTTACATCTTCGATTATAGTGGTTATGGGAAGTCCGAAGGTCATGCAACTCTGGATAACACCATCAAAGACCTGGAAGTAATGATTAAACATGTAGTCTTTGAGTTGCCCGATGATGAAAAGTTAATAATATTGGGACATAGCCTGGGCGCGAGTATGGCTATTTATTCGGTGGCCCATTCCACTTATAAACATAAGATTAAAGCATTGGTAACATTAGCTGCCTTTAGTGATTATCATGATGTAACGCAGGATGTTCTATCCAGAAACTGGTTATTTTGGTTGTTTCAATGGCCTCTGTCATTTATGGTTGACAACACCTACCGACCTCTAAATTCTATTGCTTTAATCTCTCCGGTTCCTGTTTTAATAATGCACAGCAAGACAGATAAACTGGTAGATTCTTATCATGCAAATCAATTATTTAAAGCCACTAAAGAACCGAAAAAACTTCTCTGGATAAAGAGTGGCCATAACAATATTTTTATTAATATGGAAAACCGGAAACTATTACTGGAATATTTATCGACATTGCCTTGACCCAGAACTATAAACCTGGAATTGTCCCGCTTTTAATGACGAATTGTTGACATAAACGAATTAATCGCCCGATCAAACACTGAAACCGATTCTATTAATTTTGCCGTTCCTGCGCGAAATTCTGTTGCAAGTCCGAAGCTGGTCATATTTTTAATCTTATGTCCATGCCGGTTTACGAACACATATTTACCGGTAACATTACTTTTCCAGGATAATTTGGCATTTACGCTTTTTGATCCGGACTCAACAAACTCTACCCAGGCTCCTAATTGCAGGGCCTGCACAGTTTCCATAAAGTCATCATTCTCATTATTCATCTCAACGTTGAAATCCATTGGGGGCGCTGAATCCATGATAATTTCTTCTTCGATATGAATTGTCCCTTTGATTACACAATCGGTAAATTCATCGAGGTTATGAATGACATCCTGTGTAGATGATACGATAATTTCTGTTACCGTATCCTCGGATTTATTATGCTCGGAATCGTTCTCGATAATTGCAATTTCACCGGTCTCATCAGTGGATAATAATAAGTCGACTGAATCATCATCCTGCTTGCTTTCATTAAAACCGGCAAATGCATCGTGCATATTTTTTTCAGGCCAGATTGTTTTATCATCAACCCGAGTTACCAGGTTTTGACTGGTCTGCTTGACTATCTTTGCATGCTCCAGAACCAGCATTTGAAACACATTATTTTTGGCTTCAGCATCTATCTGAATAAGATCCATACCTTTCGATAAAGCCCGTAGTAACGAGGGTAAGGTTTTTAATAACTTCTTTTTATCCTCCTCATTACTTTTGGCAATGAGTGTCCAGATTAATGTGGTAGTAATGCGTTTTAAATTTTTCCAGTGATTAGACTCTTCTCCCTGAGTGAGGTGAGTGTTGTATAACACAGATTTCCAGGTGCTATCCAGAAAATCGATAACATCAAAACTTAAATCATGCTGACTCAGCAGTTTCTGGATGAATCTGGACGCTGCATCATGAGACAGTTTAATTTTTTCATCTTTTTCTGTTTCTGCATCTCTTAGAGTTTCAACCGCCTGATCAATCTTGTCATTTTCTTCTTTTATAAAGCTTTGAAAATCTTCCAGAGCCTGTTCGAAAATAGCGATATCCTGATCAAACTCTAACAGCAGAAAGTCTACAATCTCTTCTAATTTATGAATCAGTATTTTTTCCTGTTGCTGGTCATCGCCCCAGCCTAAGGATGCTTTTGAAATACTATCCAGTAATTTCCTGGCCGGATGCTTTTTGTGGTTAAAAAAGCTGTTATCCAGAATGGCAACTTTCAAAATGGGAATTTGTAATCGCCCTATCAGTACTTTTATCGGATCTGGTAAAGCGTCATCATCAAAAAAGAAATCAAATAACATCGACACAATGTCGATGATCTGATTATCAGCTGCACTACTTTGCTGGCTGTTATCCTGCTTGAATCTAACCAGTTGCTGATTGAGCTGTGCTTTCAGACTCTGAGGATCAACACTCTGATCAACCTGACTGGTGATCATATTAGATGACTGTAAATTTGTCAGCGCCGTAATATAGGTTGGATTTTGAGCGCCCGGAGTCAACCCTACCAAAGAAACATTGCCAGTACCTGTTTGCTGACTTTGAGCGGGATTAATAGTCCCCAGCTGCATAGGGGGCAAATTGCCAGCAGGTGACAATACCTGTTGCAACATGGATAACAGGTTTCCATCTAGCGCAGCCTGCGTATTTTTATCAGTTGTAGCACTCTGTTTATCCAACGACAGGTCAAACTCGGAATTATCAAGTTGCTCTTCCGCATAGGAACGGGATATCCGGTTTGCCATAAATTTAGTAGTTTGCTTCATGCGTTCCTGAGAAGCTTTAAAATCCGGTAAAACGCCTTTCTGGATAAAATAATCATTTAACTCACGATAAAAATGCCCCAGGTTCGACATAACAAACTTATCAAACAGTTTATAAAAAATGAGTTTGACCTGAATTTCAGTATCTAATACCGAAGAAGCAATATGAAAACTATTACAGATGGCTTTAGGATCCAGCGGGTTCAGATCATCTACAATCTTTTTACGATGCAGCACTACTTTCAGTCGTTCTATAACTGCAAATAAATCATCCTCAAAGTGAGGCCGGGCTTTTGAAATCATATTATCAATTGCCAGCCTGTCTTCAATTTCTGATTGATCAACCAGACTTAATTCATCGAGTGATTCAGAAGCTCGAGTTGTGGACTTATTGGTGATGAGATGGTTAAAGCTCTGTTGTAATTCTTCGTCGAATTTTTGTAGTATATTTTTACGCTTGAGCCGAATTTCACGCATCGCTTCAAAATACATATTACGGTCACGGTCAGTTTCAACCTTTTCAGATAGTTCGAATAATGCATCATCCACACTTTCCATCAATATGCGGATAAGATCATTTAACCCTCTAACCGCAAATCGTTTAACAGATTCATAAACCATTGTATTACCGGAAAACGCGATGACATTACCGGTTATTTCTGTAGACACTTGGGCCACACCTATAAATTCAGCTTATTCTCGTTGATATAGAGAATGAATATTTTCTGTAGAACTTGTCAATTTCACAGAGACTAGAGATAAGAGTTAACCTACCGTGCTATTGAGCATAGGTTATATAGCACTAATTTCCAGTCCAGTTAACGATCAAAATATCACTTTGATCGGATTTTTTACCTGCTGAATTAATTTCGCAGCTTATTGAACCAGTTTCGACGTTCGACTATCGCTTTATCCTTATAGCAAATGATCATAACTGGCTTTTGTTTAAGACCATTCTGCAAAGCACGGGTATTTATTTGACGTATTATCATTTCCAGGTTTTCTTTAAATCGAGATAACGTAACCCGTATAAAATCGAGCCCCAGATCTTTAATCAACGCCGCTGATAAAAGCATCACTATATCGCCTTCTGCGAACTCAAGTTCAACCACATTCGGTTTAAATGATGTATCAATACCTAATTTTTTTTGCGCAGGCGACGATGTAGCGAGTATCTTCAATTCATTGCCACTAAAATGGAGACACCTCAAGTTTCCAATACTACAGCTACTGAAACTGTTTTTCTCAATTTGAATAGCACTAAGATCAACCCCTTTATTGACGTCTGAAGGGGCCGTCGAGGGTGATTGAAAACACAGATATTCATTGATATTATCTAATGATTCAGACAGACAGCGAGAGGCTAGTGAGCCAGAGAACCTGGATTTAGTTATTTTTGCAGTTAAGTTCAACTGCATATCATCCATCATAATTTCGATAGATTTATAGGCTTTCGATTGCAATCCTTCATTATCTGACCGGGATAGCATCATCAGCCCCAAATGAGGATTGATGCCAACAACGTCGTTGGCAAAATATTGGATACCAGTATCGGAAAACAGTCCATTTTCAGATTGGGCGACAATGCTTATCGAGTCTTTTAAGTCCATATTTTCCAGTTTTATGAGGGTGCAATAAAAATTCAGGTGAATCTAAGGAACTTCTGATTAATTCTGGTTGATTTTAGGCTGAGATGGAAATGTTCCGATTTGTTTCGAAGTGAGCCGTAATAGTTGTTCTATTGCTGCGATCTTCGGGACGAATCGGGGCTTTTCCAGCCAGTATAAAAAAATCATGAATTGATCAGAGGTTTCCTAATTATCTAATACAGTTCTCTGTTAGCATAGCGAATTCTATGTCACTTACCATCGTATTCATGTTACATCCCCGTGCCGGAGTATTTGCTACTCGAGTAATCCGCTACAAATGCAAAAATATTATGAGTGGGTTATCGTAAACTTCAAATCATCAAATCAATTTATCTATAGAGTCAATAATGCATTTTCTACGTCAATTATTTTTATTATCACTGTGCGTATTAAGCTTTAACGCATCAGCAAAAATACAGGAATCCCTGGTGCCTGGTGGTATCGCGTTAATTACGCTGGATAGCACTCAGGGAAAACCACATTTTAAATTTAATAACAAACCCCTGCTAGTTACTCAGCAGGATGGCAAAACTATTGCCGTTGTGGGGCTGTCACTCAACATAAAGCCCGGCGAACATTTTATCAGTGGGTATTATGGTGACAGGAAGCAACTTATCAAAAAGTTCTTCAGCGTCAAGGATAAACAATACACTACGCAAAACATCACTATCAAAGATAAACGTAAAGTGAACCCTGTTAAACAGGATATGGAGCGAATTATTCCTGAACAGAAAAGGAAGAAGAAAGCAGCTAATTTCTGGAGTGATGAAACTGCTGATATTAATTTTCTAACACCGGTTAATGGCATTATGACTGGAAGTTATGGAAGACGACGTGTTTTTAACGGACATCCCAAACGACCGCACAGTGGAATGGACATAGCTGCACAAAAAGGAGTAGCCATCGCCAGTCCGGCAGCAGGTACGGTAATTGAAAGTGGTGATTTTTTCTTCAGCGGTAACCTGATTTATTTACACCATGGCCAGGGTTTGATCACCCTGTTCGCTCATCTCGATACGATCAATGTTAAAGTTGGTGATAAGGTTGAGAAAGGACAGATAATTGGAACAGTAGGTGCTACAGGTCGTGTGACGGGACCACATTTACACTGGAGTGTAGGTCTAAATGGTACCTGGGTAGATCCTGGTTTATTTATAACTGATTAATTCGACAACCCCACTTTAAAGCGGGATTGTCGATATTGAAAAACCTGCTAATAATTTTAAAATGTCAGCCGAACACCAATGTGGACGCGGTCGTCGTCCATATCGTATCTCTTACCATTTTCCAGATCCAGCCTCAAATTGCGCAGTCCGATAAATGCAACGGTTTGTGGTAAGACTTCAATTTGAAAACCAATGTTGGTATCGACAAGCTCTTCAGTATCAGAAAAGCTGGTGATTTTTGGTGCATAATGCCCTGTCAAATACAGTGACATAGGCATTACACCTGGAAAGGTGTATCGCACTTCACCACCGATAGCGACTGCAAAAATGTCCTGATCGGTATTGTTAGGAAGGTTTTTGCCATCCAGACTACCAGCATACATTTTAAGGCCGACGCCAAGAGTTAAAGGGGTATTTTTTGCGGCCTGGCGACTTTGCATGAGACTTAACTGGGCAACATAGTCATCGTCATCATTGTAGAAAAAGCCTAACCCTAGCTCGGCGCCACCCCAACCGATCAAACTGGAGTCGGAGCGGAAGGTAAATTGAGCTGTTTCAGACGTCAGTGCGGCTTCCAGGTCATTGGCTTCAACCAGAACAGGAAATAATAATAAAAGAGCAAGAAGAGGTTTTGTGAAATATAGTTTCATGGGTGCGTATTGTATAAGGAGTTGGGTCTAAAAATAGTGCGGGGAATCATACCACAGGATTTGATTTTTATTGAGTCTCAAAAAAGAGAATTATTAGTATTATATTCAGGAAACTTGTTGACCAAATAGTGGTCGGATCTGCGCTTCTTTGTTTGCTGCGCGTATTTCCATCCAGCGGATCAGTGGAGCCCATTGCTCATGATCAATGCGATTTTTTGAGGTTTTAATATCGAGAATACCAATACCTTGTTCAATTGCTTTAATATAAAACTGAGTATCTCTAAAACTGGTCACAAATGGTAACTTCAGGGTAAATAAAAAGCGTTCCAGGGCATGATACATTAAGGTATTTTTACGCACCCTGTTTGCGACAACCGCAATACGAATCTGTTTTTTGCGAGCTTTACCCAGTAATAAAACATCTTTAATAAAATAAGCGGTAGCCTGTATGTCCATCGGAGAAGGTAAAACCGGAATTATCAGCAGATCATTCTCCTGCAACATAGCGGCCAGTTCAGTACCATCGATACCGGCTGCAGTATCGATCACTACGAGATCGGTTTCTGGCGGAACTCTCATTTGCCATGAACGGGTCATGTGATTCCCCGATCTGCGTGCTGCATCCACAACGCTTATTTCTGCATATTGTTCAGATCTGCGATTATTCCAGTGTATTGAAGACCCCTGGCTATCATAATCAAACAATCGAACAACTTTACCTATCGACGCATAATAAGAAGCGATATTGGTAGCGATCGTCGTTTTTCCACAACCTCCTTTTGCGTTACTGACTAATATTCGTTGAGTGGCCATGACTATTATATAGAACGAAACCTGCCTGTATGCCAGTTTTCAATTAAAACTGTTTGAATTATCGAGATTTAACAGGTTTTAAAAGCTTTTCAAGATAAATAATGAATATCTAGCTGATACCTTAATCGTATTTATATTATGGTCATATATAGCAAACATATAAGGTAAAATGAGTGGCTTTACCTGGATTACACAAAATGCCGATAATTGAACCCGACTCAGACCTGTATGACGATACTGAAAATAACGGAATAGAACAGCAGATCGTCGATAAAAACAGTATTATTTCAGCTGTTGTGGGCATACAGTGGCAGGGGCGTGATTGCCAGTTTAGCGACTGGAGTTTTCTACCATGTATCAATTTATGGCGAGATTACCTGCCAGCAGAATTCGAATCAAAAATACCTGGACAGAAAACAGGTAGTGAAATCAGGCACAAGTATCGTGCAGGCGAGATACTGGATGAGAACCTGTCAAACCAGCAACATCAGGTATCCAAAACCCAGTTTCAGCCACCCCGGAAAGGTATCAGCCCAATAATACCTCAATTCGGTCGTTACTATCCCAGGGATTTTTTCATGGATATAAACGGTGTATACAAGGGAAACAAATTTCCCTGCAGAATCACGGCAATTGAGGATGATTGCATTTCGGTCGATCTCAGACACCCGCTAGCCGGTAAAGATTTTGAAATGATTATGCGAGTTAAATCAATAAAAGCTGCCGGTTCCGAGCGTGGTGGCCGCTGCACGGATATAACTGCAACTGTCACTGAAAAAGGACCCGGCATGCAGGATTGCCTGGCAGAAAATGAAACCGATTTTTTTTCTGACAATCCATTTCAACGCCTTGACGAGGGTAATGATGAAGAGTTTTTTAAGTTTCCCGATTACAATCCATTTTGGGATAGTGTGGCGCTTGCTCAGGTTTCAGAAATTTACACTAAATTGATTCCTGCTAATGCAAAAGTACTGGATTTGATGGCCGGAGCTCACAGTCCATTGCAGGATGCAGAAGTTGAGGTGGACAGTGTTATATGTGCAGGCCTTAACGAAGAGGAAATGGCAGCAAATTTAAACTGCCATTTAAAGATTAAGGTTGATGTGAATAGCATGACCTCTCTGCCTTTTGATAGTGGGCAGTTTGACACGGTATTAATTCATGCGGCCATTGAATATGTGATTAAACCTGACCTGCTTTTTGCTGAAATAAATCGGGTTTTAAAACCTTCCGGGCGGATTATCATCAGCTTCAGTAATCGATCAATAGCGGAAAAGAGGATTCAGTTGTGGGCTGGAGCACATGAATTTGAACGCCCGGCTATTGTGCTTTCTTACCTGCGTTCTAATGGCGGTTTTGCTAATTTCAACAGCTACTCAATGCGCGATTTATTCCGACCAGATGATGATAAACTGGCCGATAAATTACTTTATTCAGATCCAGTTTATGTGGTTTGGGCCGATAAACACAGACGTTAAGGCGTTGCAGGTGCGCCATTGCGCGCACCAAAATTCAATCACGTTCCTCTATCCAGTTCATCTGAATAGCTTCCAGAATTTTTTCATTCGAATGTTCAGGATCATCATCAAAATCTGCTAATGCACAAACCCAGTCATGTAAATCCGTAAAACGCACATATTGAGGGTCAATATCAGGATGATTTTCATCCAGTTCAATAGCAATATCTAATACATCTGTCCACTTTAGGCTCATATTCATTCCAGGTAATTAACTGTTTAAACATTATAACAATACAAATCGAATGAATACCCCAAAAAATCAGTAAAAAACATCTGAAATGATCTCCATCTGAACTAGACTTATATAAATATTTTGTGTTGATAATATCTATTGGTTCAAGTTAATGTTTCTTAAAAAGAACATCTGGCTCATTTTTTATGCCTTACTGTTAATCGGTTTAATTTATCTTGTGCTGTCCATTTTTTTAAGCTGGAACAACATTAAGAATAAAAGCGCGGAAGAACTGACTTATCTTAATAGAATCTTTGCATCGTCAGTAACCTCCACCTTCGATCAACAGGAAATTATGCTGGAATTACTGGGACAACAGTTACTCAGCAACAAACAATATAAAAATCATAAAGTTACCTCTCATATACTGGATCAATTGTTAAAACAAAATACCTCCCTTATTGGTTTTGCTCTGTCTAATTTAGATGGAAAATTACTGGCAGCAAGCTCTAATATTGATTTAAATAAAATGCCTAACCTGAAACAGGACAATAATAGTAAATCGTCTTTTATAAGAGCGATGCAGAGCCGCAAAATGGTGTTAGGAACAACATATTATTTACCGGCTATAGACAGCTGGGTAATTCCGATTCGAAAAGCAATACGTAATATTGAAAATAAATTGGTCGGCGTTATGATCGCAGGCATCAAACCGAAAAAATTATTACCCAAGTTAAATGAATTAAACGCAAATAAAGGTTTCCAGCAATTCCAGGCCATGTTGGTACATGACGATAGTTTTCATTATGCCTATATCAGCGGGGTTTCTGACATTAGTCAGGTCGAGGAAATCATTAAAAATCCGATCCCGGATAAGATCATTAATTTTCACCAGCAGTCTTTACGGCAGCAATTAAATTTATCATTGGAAG
>CALCSG010000270.1 GCA_937894085.1 uncultured Gammaproteobacteria bacterium
CGTTCGCTAGATCTGGAATTAACTGCGTTGCACTTCAGAGTTGAATCCGCCTTACATTTATGCCGAGAAATTTATTATTTTCATACAACCCTGTTTATTTTTTTTCGTAATTAAATTCTAAAATCTTTCATTACGCTAAAATCCCTTTTTTTTGTTATATTAATCACGTTACGATTAATAAATCAATTTTCTTTTATGCACCGTTAAGAAGCATAGCTTTTAGATATTATTAAAAACGTTAACTATTTCAATTTTAGAGTTAAATTACAAATAGATTTTAATGCATTCCAATAATTCTGGATCATTTTGAGTTAAGTATTTTTAAGTTCCAGATTGTAATTGCAGGCACTTAATGCCAATATAAACCCCGATTTTAATACCAGATATGCATTATCTCAGGTGGAAAACCTAAAAAACAGGTAATGACAATTATTTTAGACTATAACTAACAAAAATCCATAAAAAGGAGATAAATATGAACTCGGCAATAAAAACTAATATCGTGTTACTTCTATCCGTTCTGGCTCTGGCGGGTTGTGGTGGCAAAAGCACCCCTAAACCACAGGCCGACCTGGCCGAATGCGTCTTCCCGGATGCGCCCAGTACTGAAGCACCTATGTGGGTCTGTGATGCGCCGATTGATGGCGTCGAACTCAGTGCTGTTGGTTATGCCAATAAATCTAAAGCGGGTAATTCATTCATGAAACAGATGGCAGCGTCAGATGCGCGAGTACAGCTGGCCGCCATATTCAAAACACGCGTACAAAATATGATCAAACAATATGCAGAAACCACCGGGGCTGCAGACGCTGAAACCGTCAATATGGTGAACACCTCAGTTTCCAAATTGATTACCAACGAAACCCTCGTTGGCTCACGTATTTTCAGAACACGGACCAGTCCTACTGGCGGCTTATATGTATTAATAGGACTGGATACAGCAAACGTTCAACAGGCAGCTAAGGAAAGTATTCAAACCAGCATGAACAATGATCAGGCTCTGTGGCAGGAATTTAAAGCCAAAAAAGCTCAGGATGAACTTGCGCTAGAAATATCCAAGATGCAATAAAGTATTACTGCGTATTCACCAACAAAAATACTTGTTAGTGAATACGTATGCCCAACATTGTTGCTAGTCCTTTGACAGCAACTTCAATAAGTCATCTCTTATTTCTTCAGGGGCTGTATTATGCGGTGTGTAATACTGCAACACCCCTTTTTTATCGATTAGATAAATCACCGAACTATGATCTAAAACATAACCCATAGCAGAATCTTCCAGTGGCACTTTTTCGTAGATCACACTGTATTGCCGTGCAACCTTATCAAGCACTTCTTTGCTATCCGTCAAACCTATGTAAGTATCAAAAAATCCTTTGACGAACATGCCCATAGCTTTCGGTGAATCTCGATCTGGATCAAGAGATACAAATATTCCCTGCACCTGTTCAGCCTGTTCGGCAGTTAGCATCTGCATGGCAGAAGAAAGATTCCATAGTGATGTAGGACAGATATCGGGGCATGACATATAACCAAAATAAAGCGCAACAACTTTTCCCTTGAAATCACTGAGCGAAACAGGTCCCTTATCGGACTGCATGGTAAAATTTCCACCGGCCCCAGGAATCAGGTCACTGCCCTGCTGTTTGAGATATTGCTGGGCTAATAATATGCCGCCTAAAAAACAAACCAGAATGATCCAGAAATAAACTGTTTTTCTATTTTTCATTTCAAAACAACGCTAATTAATGATTCATTAATTTCGGTAGACTACCATCCACTTTATGACCGTCCATATTCTTTTTCATTTTCATCATCATATTTTGCACAGGTACCTTTAGTGACTTTTCACTGCCATCTGCAAAACCCAGAGTAACGTCTATTTCGTCACCTGGTTTTAGATCACGGTTAAGACCTAACAGCATGACATGTAAGCCGCCCGGTTTTAATTGCACCATTTTTTTCGCAGGCAAATCTATCTGTTTAATTTTACGCATACGCATGACACCGTTATCATTAATATGAGTATGCAACTCAACGATATTGGCTACCGGGCTTTTTGCATACACCACAGCAGATTGACTTCCCTTATTTGTGATATCCATAAAAGCTGCACTGTTACGCTGCTGCTTGATCGCAGCTCTGGCAAAAGATTTATCAATATCCACACTTTGTGCGACATCCGCCAAAACACTAGAAGCAAAAAATGCCAGAGACAGAACCAGTAGAGACTTCATAAAAAACTCCAAATCAAAAAAATATGTGGCGCAAGTGTACTAGTTTAAAGAAATGAAAGAAGAGGCATATTGTCGCATAAGACCATTAATCGAATAATTAAAAATAACGAGCTAGTTCAAGCAATAAATAATCATCCCTTTTAAAGGCTTGCAGAGGAAGATCCTCCTCATCAATGTTATTAAATAACTGCAATTCACCGGATAATTTCCAGCTTTCACCCAGACGCCGACTCGCTTCGACTCTGATGCTCTGGCTTTGTTTATCAATATCTACAATAAACCCGGCCAGCACTTCAGTACTTTGCACATCATTAAAGGCAAACCTTGCGCCGGCGAATAAGTCATTATCAAAAACACCGGCATCTACAGCGCGATCTTCCCAGGAGTATTCAACAAGAGTACCAAGGTCGATTGCCGAACCTGCAATACCATAGAAAGTATATTCAAAACCTCCGGTTGCAGCGGTAAACGAGTCAGCCTCCGAGTTACGATGAATCATTTCAAGCTTCCAGATCCAGTCACCAATAATTGATTGTAAATCTAACCCAAACTGAGTGATCTGCTGGTAAAAGGGTATAAGTACTGTTTGCCCATCCTGATCAAAACCGACTGAGAAACTGGCATCCCTATTTGTGCCATCAAACCAGGACAGTGCAAAGTCGGTATCACCCAAATTGCGTTCAAAACGAAGGGCATAATCAATATGACTTTCCTCATCCGAAGACTCATAAGTGGTTTGACTGGTATCAACCACCAGTGGAAATCTCAGGCGTCCTTGTTCTGCATGAAACGTTGCTTCACGAAACCCGGTCAACACGAAAGCATGCAACACTCCCCAGTCCTGAATGGTAGTGTAATGAATCATCGGCTGACCCAGCTTATCTTCACCATCTATTCCTTCCACCAGATCAATCTGGTTAATCACATCGACCAGATGCTGAGACTCAGTCACTCCCCAGAATACGCTATCGATTCCAACACGCCATTCATCGTTGCCTGATACATGCAACCATTTAAATTCACGTATATCGGCGTGTTGACGTTCATCATCCTGGTTATCGCCACGAAAAAATAATTCAACCGACAACTCGTCATTTCCCTCATTCCAGGACTGTCTCAGTTTGGGTTTGAAAGACAACGTCAGGTTATCATCCATTTGCTGATCAAACTGTGCAGACTGTGTGAACACAATTAGCTCTGCTGCAACATTTCCCGAATAATCCAGCGCCTGCGCCGATAAACTAGTGACTATCAATAAACAAAAAAAGAACAATCGTTGCATTATTCTTATCGCGCTCTTTTCAGGGTTTGTGATTTAAAGTCATTTTCAGACAATCCTGTTTTGAATGCATAATTACTCCATATCAGAGTGGTGGATTTTCCATTTTGATGATTAACCATTTGCATTTTACCCGGGCGCCAGTAATGCCCCAGAGACTGCTGGTAATCCTCAGATGTCAAAGTCTTTAACATTTCATCTTTACGGTCATAAAAATCTGCCTTGATCAATCGATAAGCCTGTTTATCGATCCACACATGCTGCCGTTTGTAACCAGAATATTGATAGGCTGGTACGCGCTCCAGCACATAACACTGCATTTCACCACAGGCTTCTTCGCGTAATAGTTTGTAGCTGTACTTTTCAATTTCCTGCGAACCCAGATCTTCAAAGGCAAACTCACTGCCCATAAAGGGGCCGGACTTATTTCGCGAACTGATTCGTTTAACACGCTTGATAGCCGGTAAATACAACCACTGATCATCAGGTTCTAACCCGTGCGAATAGGTTAACATAGCAGTACCTTTAACATCTGCTGGCTGATCAAAAATAGACATACTTTTGTCACCATCACCGGTCACTTCCAGCGTTTTAATTCGAATTTCCCGACTCGACGTATCGCCTTTTTTATTCATTAAAGTCATCAGCATATTGGCAGTAAAATCGACAAATCCGGCATCATAAGCTTTCGCATCTTTAGCTATTTGCAAACCTTTTTGTTCTGCAGTTTGTGCCATAACAACCAACGGCATACCAAGTAGAATGACCATCAAAACCTTTTTAATACTGTATTTACTCAACATTCTTTATCTCCTTTTTATCCAGTGCCATTAATAAAGTTGGTAGTAACATAAAATCAGCAATTAGTGCAAATGTAATAGTAGCAGCTGTCATTAAACCCATATCGGCATTTAATAAAAATGCCGAGCGGGTCAACACCATAAAACCCAAAGCCAATACGATTGAGGTAGCGACAAGAGCGAGGCCAACTGTACTGAATGCGTAACGAACCGCATCTTTTGCATCCAGCCCTTTTTCACGCCTGGCGCGTAGATATTTACTCAGAAAGTGTACCGTATCATCAACCACTATACCGAGTGTCATACCCGTTACTACCGAAAGCGCCAGTCCTACCTGCCCCACCGTAATCCCCCATAATCCAAAGGCCATACCCGCAGGCACCAGGTTTGGAACCAGACTGATTAAACCTATTTTAAAAGAACGTAAGGCAAAAATTAAAATAATTGATATAAGTACCAGAGCGACAGAGGTTCCGGTCAACATGGCACGAATATTTCGAAACCCGATATGGCTGAACATCAGTGTAGGGCTTGCTCCATCATTTTGCATAGTGGCAGGAGCATTGTCCCGTAACCATTGTTGCGCCCTGTTTTCCAGCGCAATAACTGCAGAAGTAGACATGTTATACAACATCACAGTCATACGTGTGGATGACTTGTCGACATTTATTTGATTGTTCAAATCCAGTCCATAGGGCAATGACATTTCATACAGCAGTAAATACTGCGCAGCGAGATCTCTCTGACCGGGCAGTTTGTACCAGTCAGCATCGTCACCATGTAGATTTCTATTTAAACGTTTGAAAATATCGGTAAGTACATTGACGTGAATAACCTCAGGTTGTTCACGGAACCAGTTTGCCAGGCTTTCCACTTTAGTTAAAAATTCCGGGTTACTCACGCCTCCAGCTTCCCCTGAAGCTAAAGAATAATCGATCAGGTATAACCCACTCAGGTTATCTGAAGCAAAATCAGCATCACGTCTGAATTCTATTTCAGTACTGAAATACTTGGTGAATTCATCATTCAGTTCATTACTCGGCACAAATGAAATCATCAATACAATAAAAACGCCCATACCAATCAGCAAACTCTTGCGACGTGCTATGACAAACTCGGCCAACACCACCATCAGTCGACTGGAGTGGGTATCCATTACCTTTTCCTTAACCGGCAAAACCATCATCATGGCAGGTAAGAAGCTAATGCTTAACAGGTAGGCTACTACAACCCCCATCGCCACAATATTACCTAAATCGCGAAAAGGTGGCGCATCAGAAAAATTCATGCTGAGGAAACCAATCGCCGTGGTGACGGTGGTTAAAAACACAGGCTGCATATTGATACGTAAGCTGTCCACCATCGCTTCGTGTCGCGACTCCCCCTGATGTATAGCGATAATAAAATTCATTAGAATATGTACCGAATGAGCGATCGACATGGTAGGTATAATCATGACTGCTGAAAAGGAAGGCGGTGTTAGCGCGATACCCATCCAACCGGCCAGTCCCATCGCACCGACGATAGAAAACACTATCACAAACAATGTTGTCAGCGTCCCACTAAAACCTTTAACCCAGAAGAACAACACGATAATAAAAACCCCAAACATCAACGGTACCAGGTACTTCATATCGTATTGCTGGGCTTCGGGGAAAGCCTGGTTCATCATGATGATTCCAGTCAGCTTGACATCAATACCCGGGAATTTCTGCATAAACTTCTGCTTCAGGTCTCGAACAAAGTTAACTACTTTTGGATTTTCCGTGGTCGGTTCTTCGCCTTTTAATTCAATAGTGACATTAACCCCGGTCACATGTGCACTGGGTGAAATTAGTCGGTTTACCAGCAATGGTTCGTTTATAGCAATTTCACGTACCTGCTGTAACCTTTGTTCAGTTAATTCATCTTCTGCAAACACCAGATCCTGTACGATCAAATCATCACCCTCTGCATAGGTGTGCTGATAATTGGTAATAGAATCTACGCGGGTAGAAAAAGTGGTTTGCCATGCCTGCTCTGTTAACCAGATGACTGCCTTTAAAGTCTTCCCGGTAAAAACGTTACCATCTTCAGGCACCAGCACCATCATCACGTTATCATTTTTGGAATAGGTATCCTGCAAGTTTTCAAATGCCAGTAACTGAGGATTTTCCTTGCTGAAGAAAACCCGATAATCGTTGGTAAAGGTCAGAAACTGAGCCCCAAAACCCATAGCCATAACCGCCAGCAAACTGAGTACAATCACTAACCATTTGAATCGAATAATCCCTTCTGCATAATTTTTAGTCATAATTATTCCTGTTAATTATTTTTATTCTGAATGAGGTTTAAGTACTGAATTAATCCCTCTCCACAAAACATGAGCTTGCTTAAATCCTGCGAAATCATACCTGCACTTAAACAGCCTTCCATAGTTGCCACCACCATCACCGCGACCTGTTCGGGTTGAACCTGATCAATAAGTTGACCAGATTGCTGAGCCTTCATCACTGCTTTAACAATAGCTTCATGCCATAATTCATATATGACATTCAGCCGGGTGCGAAATCCCTCATCGATTGGAGCCATTTCCTGTGCCAGGCTGCTAAGTGGGCAACCTAGCTGAACATCCCTCAGAGAAAAAGCATTACCTGACTGCTGAATTAACTCAATAAGACTATCAATGGGACGACCGGAATCATTTAACGGAGCGATAAAGCTTCGATAAATTCGGTCCGCAATAACTTCTTCAATCACCGCATATCCCAGTTCAGTTTTATTGGGGAAGTGATGATACAAAGCGCCTTTTGTTAGCCCGGTATGAGCCAGAATATTATTCAGGCTTGCCGCCTGAAAACCATTTAAATGAATTTCTTTATACGCTGCAAATAAAATTTTAGTTCGTGTATTGTGAAAAGGCTCATCGTCTAGCAACCGCCACCAGTAAACTCCAGAATCATCATGATCAGACATACATAACCTCACATACCAACTGGTATGCTTTATAATACCGACCGGTATGCATGTCAATTTATTATTGTCTTCGGCCGGCAGGTAATAAAAATTTCAATATCTCCCTGGTGACCGTAGGACCTGGCATAGGTCTACCACGGAAAAGGTATTTTGGCCTGGTTTACTGGCAGACAAATTTTCTATAGCAGCACCTTAATTATGATTTTTATACGAATATCACATCAACAACACCTAATATATAATCATGCGTATAAGAATCACCAACACAGTGAACCAACTCAATTATCGTTTTCCATCAAAGTCAATACAGGGAATATTTTTTCCGTCGAACTCGATACTCGCAGAATCATTCATCGCAGCAGGCTCATCGTACCCTCTCCTGACCGTCCAAACACCACAAACAAAGAAGTTTTGCTGCCTTAACTCCCTGATTCCACTAAAAAACCTTCGTGTACTTCGTGCTCTTATTGGTGAAAAATATCAGACGTAGCATCAATACCGATTCTCTACTATATTATCCGATCACGGGTCCGGTAGGTTCCTGGCTATTTACATTTCTTTTCAAGCTCCCTTCGGCGTTTAAGTCCTTTTCTGTGCTCCGCCGAGGCGATTTTAAGTTCAAGCTTTAAATGCTTACGTTCACTTTTGTCATCTTCTTCAGCCAGCATTGCCTGTAACTTACGCTCTTTTCTTTTAATTTTTTCCAGTAATTCATCGATCCGTTCACAGCTAATATTATGTTTACTCTTTTTCCCCTTATGCAGATTTTGCTTAAGTTTTTTTATTAGTTTGTTAAGTCCCATAATATTTGTCTCGGTATCAGTCCGTTATTTATCGATTAAATCGTCCGCTATTACAGATTTCGCCATACTTTTTGCAAAGGAATAAATCCTTCTCTGTTTTTCTATGATATCAATTTCGATGGTATACGCGGCAATCCGGTTGGGTTCTTCGGCGACCAGTCTTTCTGCCTGGTGTTCGGTGGCGGAGTCAACCAGATCTATGATTTCCCGCTTCATATCGATAACTTGCATAGCGGCAAGTTCGTTGTTTTGTGAGACGGCCTGAATAGCACTACTAACAGATCTGCTCACTACCTTATGGAAATCATTAAGAACCTTCTGGGTAGCTTTACTAATAGAGAATCCGGCATCGAAACGACTAAATCCGAGGTCTACCATATTGGTTTCGATAGTATCCCCGATATTCTCAAGCTGGTTTACCGCAGACATGAGTTGTAGAAAGTCCTGCATTTGATTATTTGATAACGAGCCTTTACTGATCCTGCCCATATACTCGATTATCTGGTCATACAGTAAATCGACTTCCTCATCCTGTTCTCTGACCGCCTGCAGGGCCTTACTATCACCAGAAATAATGGCAGGCATGATACTTTTAAGCATATTTTCCACTTTTTCTCCCATGTGCAGAACTTCCAGACGCACCCTGTCCAGTGCCAGAGCGGGAGTAGTCAGCAGTACCTCATCCAGATATTTGGCCCTCACAGTCAACACTTTGGTTTCATCCAGTGGAGCATCCGGCACCAGCCACTCAACCAGGCGCGCGAACTGGGTTGTAAAACCGATAAAAATAAGTGTATTAGCAATATTAAAAATGGTGTGCGCATTCGCGATCTGACGCGGGGTTTCTGCTCCCAGTCGATCCACTCCGCTTAGCTCCGGGTGGGAGGGAGAAAATGAAGTAACAAACTGGGCTAAATAGTCAATAAAAAACACCCAGATGAGCACTCCTGCCACATTAAATCCAATGTGTACTACTGCCGCCCGCACTGCTTCCCTGGGTTTACCTATAGAGGCGAGCAAAGCGGTAACGCAAGTACCGATATTGGCACCAAAAGCTAATGCTATTCCGGCAGGCAGGGTGATAAACCCCTGACTGGCCATGACAATAACAATACCGGTCGTGGCAGAGGAAGATTGTATCAGGCCTGTAAAAGCGGCAGCCACCAGTATACCGACCAATGGGCTTTCCATCTGAATCATCAGGTCAAGGAAAGGCTGGTAAGTACGTAATGGGCTCATCGCATCACTCATAACACTCATGCCGAAGAAAACCAGCCCGAGTCCCATCAGCATAGTACCGTAATGTTTGATACTTTCTTTTTTGGAGCCAAACAGCATGGTAAACCCGACTCCTATCATCAGCAGGGCAGCCTTGGTGACCTTGAAAGCCACTATTTGAGCAGTGATGGTAGTACCGATATTGGCACCCATGATAATGCCAATTGACTGTGCCATAGACATCAGACCAGCAGATATAAAGCCTACTACGAGTACCGTGGTCACCGAAGAAGACTGGATAATGGCAGTAACAAATGCACCGGTAATCGCACCCATAAAACGATTAGCCGTGAGCTTTGCCAGGATATCTTTCATACGATCACCGGCAACCGCTTTTAAGGAGTCAGACATTTGTTCCATGCCAAATAAAAACAGGGCCAGACCTCCATACAGCTTCATACCCATCAAACCCCATGCCATTTCAGCACCACCTTCTGCTCTTGCGGCAAGTGCCGGCAGGGCAACCATCAGGAAGAAACCAGCCAGCAGCAGAAACAGCAATTTTCCATTAAAGTGACGGGGGTTAATCAGGTTAGAGAGTGTCATAAATTCTTCCTCAAATAGCTGAAGCGTTTATCTTTGTTTATCAGTTTTCTCAGCTTTAACGATGGTGACAGGAATATGGGACAAATGTACAACCTGTTCAGCTTTGGATCCCAGTAAGATGTGTTTCAATCCGGTACGTCCCTGACTACCCATAATAATCATGGAGGCACCGACTCGCTCAGCCACTTCAAGAATACGAGTTACCGGCAGGCCAGTTACCAGCCTTAATTTCGATTTCGCGAGACAGTGATATTGTGGGTTGGATTTCAATAATTTATCTATAAAATCTTCAAGCATTTCTCGAGCCACATCTTCAATTCTGACCAGCCGTTTCTTTTTAGTCATCGTGGCATAGTATCCCGGCAGCTCGGCAGGGTCATGAACTACGTGCAGAACTACAACAGATGCTTTCATGCATTCAGCCAGTTCGCAGGCTTTCAACAGGGCTGCTTTTGAGTGGAGTGAAAAATCAACTGGAACCAGTAGAATTTGTTTTGACGATTTATCGACCATACTATTCTCCTGTATTTTTTGTATATCTTATTTTCAACCTTCTGCTGTCTCAACAGGGTCAGATATTGGGGTGTTCTTTTTAGTGTTTACTATATTCAGCAAACAGCTGAACACCCTGCCTGATATCGTTATTACCCCGTCAACTTTAAAGCTAAATAAATTCAATTTATAGTAGAGTTTTTACAGATCATAGAAGTCCTGTATCCATATTGCAAGCTGCTAAATTGCAGCCGGCACCTGCTCATTTACCCTGTGAACAACTGTAACTACTGATAATTACACACATTCGTCTGATAATTACACACATTCGTCTACTTCGTACTCTTCGTGGTGAGATTATGCGTACTATCAACCCTGCTGCATCATCGGCTTAAAAAAACCTGTGGCAAATTCAACCGCCTCGGGTAGAGTGAAAATCTCGCGATTATCTGCATCTTCATTTAACCATTTATCAGCTGTTTTAGTATCTTTCAAAAATAACATTTCAGTACACAGACTATCCGCACAACTACCACAGGAACTGGCTGCCTGCCAGTTTATGCCAAAATGAACTCCAGCCACTTGAGCCTTGTTTTGGATAGTCTGATTGTTCAATTTAATATGAACAGGTTCCGCAGTTACTGCACATTCAGATAAAATTTCACTGCTAGTTTCAAACATCGAACTGGGTGCCAGTGCATCCATCGCGCACATCGCATGCACTTCATTACCATTGATTTTAATTCGATGCACACGTTGCTCCATAGTAAAAGGATAACACCCCGTCACTTCGCCGTTATCATCAAGGGTTAACATATCCTGTTTACCGAGTTCCGCCACAATCTGTCGCGCATCACTATGTGTGGTTCCGAGTTCGTTAATGGAAGGAGCTCGACCCAACTCAAAAAATCCATTCACCATGGCAAGATAAATCGAAGCAGAGTCGGCATCCATTTCATCCAGCCTGCTTTTTATTGGTAAAATATTTTTTAATCGTTTTATTGCCTTTTCAACTTTCATTGTTAAATTCCGTTAGACTAAAGATAAAGTAGTCTACACGTTTAAACCAGGACTAAAAATATCAGAAGTTAATAAAATCGTTGTAACTAATTTGGGAGTTCCAAAATTCGATCATTTAATTACAATTCATAGATACATTGTCATGGCATACACCCTGATATTTATCTGGTAGAATTTCATATTTATTGACTAACACTACACATCATGTCACGTCTCACCATCTACAGTACCAGCGCCTGCCCAATCTGCGAACAAAGCAAAAAACTACTGCAAAAGTGGAAAATCCCCTATTCCGAAATAATGCTGGATAAGGATACCTCTGAACACCGCCGCTTTGCTGAACTTACCGATGGTGCGCGTATGGTGCCGCAATTTCTGATCGATGGGAAATGGATCGGCGGTTTTACCGAATTAACCGAGATGCACATGGAAGATGAGCTCGACGAATTAATGGAGAACAGTTAACCGTGGCTGAAAAAACTAAAAATATTTTCCGGGTTATTTTTCACAACCAGGACAAGGTTTACGAACTGTATGCGCATGAAGTCGGCCAGGCATCTATGATGGGCTTCATCGAAATTGGCGATATCATCTTTGGTGAAAGATCCAGATTACTGGTCGACCCGGCAGAAGAAAAGCTTAAATCTATATTCGGCGATGTGAAACACACCTACGTACCGCACCATTCCATTATTCGCATCGATGAAGTTAAAAAGGAAGGTCAGAATAAAATTCACGATTCTAACGGATCCAGCGTCAGCGTGTTGCCAGGCTCACAGTTTAACCCGTCATCTTCTAAATAACTCAGGACACCGCACCAAACTTGGATATCAGCGTCGTCATTCCCAGCTACAACAGGGAAGGCCCCCTCGTCAGGGCGCTCAATTCGGTAACCAACCAAACATCACAAGTTAATGAAATCATTGTTATCGATGACGGATCCAGTGATAACACGGCAGACATTATCAGACAGCGATTCCCCGACGTAAAACTTATTCGACAAACCAACCGGGGGGTTAGTGCAGCCAGAAACAGCGGTATTAAGCTGGCTGAGGCCGAATGGATAGCACTGCTGGATTCTGATGATGAATGGTTACCCGAAAAAATAGACACTATTCGCAGGGCACAGAAAAACAATCTTCATGACATTTTATTTCACTCCGATGAAATCTGGATTCGTAATGGTACTCGTGTTAACCAGATGAACAAACATGCCAAATATGGCGGTGAGATTTTTCAACATTGTTTACCACTTTGTGTCATTTCTCCCTCCGCGGCTGTTATACATCGATCGGTATTCGAGCAAACCGGCTTATTTAATGAAAACCTGCCCGCCTGTGAAGACTATGACTTATGGTTGCGCCTGTGTCATCGTTTCGAAGTGTTTTATATCGACCGACCACTGATAAAAAAATACGGCGGACATGAAGATCAACTATCCAGAAAGTACTGGGGCATGGATCGTTTTCGCATTAGAGCCCTGCATGAGTTAATGACCTTACCAACTTTACAGCAAAAACAAAAACAGCAGACCGTGAACATGTTATTAAAAAAACTACGCATCCTGATCAAGGGAGCGCAGAAACATAATAACCACGAAATTCTTGATGAATTCCTTCCACTGCTTGATATTTACGAGAACATATCATGTTAATCTGGATGTGTGCCTTACACTGCGAAGCCAAACCCGTGATAGATTTTTATAAACTAAAAAAATCATCCAATAAAAACGATTTTGATGTTTATAAAAGCAAAGACATAGCCTGCATCGTGAGCGGTATGGGTGCTGACAATATGACCCGGGCAGTCAGCTGGGTGAATAGCCAGTTTAATCTTAATAACAATCTTTGCTGGATTAACCTGGGAGTTGCCGGCCAACACAGTATGGCCACCGGAACAACTGTTTTAATCAGTCAGGCAAGGCAACACGATAACAACGAATCTATTTTGAAAATAACTGGAATCAAACATGATTTCGAGTCTCTACCGGTAATCAGCCTTTCCTCAGAAAAAACGGATTATGATGAAAAAGCACTATTCGATATGGAAGCCTATGCCTTTTTTCAGACAACCCGTAAATTCTGTGCTGAGGAACTGTGTCAGAGTATCAAAGTCATAAGTGATAACAGAGTGACACCACCGACCCGTGACAAGGCTAAAATCAGCGCGCTAATTGCACAAAATATGGTATCGATATCAGTATTTGCTCTAAAACTACAGGAGCAAATACACTAAACATTATGAACTACCTTAAATTCACGCTTACAGCGATATTGTTAATTAGCATCCCGCTTAAACTGCAGGCTGCCGATCAAAATGCCTCACATGCCACCGGGCTAACTTTCGAGACTGATTATGCAGTGGTTGAGCACAACCTGAAGGTGCGTATCCACCCCACCACTCACCGTCTCCAGGTTGAAGATAAAATCACCCTGCCGGTGACTGCTCCCCGAGAAGTTATTTTTTCACTGCATGCGGGGTTACAACCTGTAACTCCCACAACCGGTGTAACAGTAACAGCATTAACACAGTCTGCAGATGAACTTCAACAGTCATTTAAAGTAAAGTTTGCAGAGCAATTGAAAACTTTCACACTCCACTATGAAGGTCAAATAAATCATCCGCTGGAATCTTATGGCAAAGAACAGGCTCGCGGGTTTAGAAGTACGCCGGGACTCATCTCAACAGAAGGTGTTTTTCTTGCCGGCAGTAGTGTCTGGTTCCCGCAATTCGAAAGCTACCAGTATCTACGCTTCAAAATGCAGGTTGAATCACCCGCCGGCTGGAAAACAGTCAGTCAGGGTAAACGGGTATCAGACAGTGAATCAAAGGATTACACAGTCGACAACTGGGACTCTCAGTCACCTCAGGAAGAGATTTACCTGATAGCTGCACCATTTATAGAATATGACCGCCAGACTGGCAATATCAATGCTCAGGTTTTTCTGCGTCAGCCCGATCAAGCATTAGCTAACAAATATCTGGATGCAACCGCTAAATATGTGACACTGTATGAAAAATTAATCGGTGACTATCCTTATTCCAAATTCGCGCTGGTAGAAAATTTCTGGGAAACCGGTTATGGCATGCCGTCTTTTACCCTGCTCGGTTCCAGGGTCATTCGTTTACCATTCATCATAAACTCATCTTATCCACATGAAATTTTACATAACTGGTGGGGCAACGGTGTGTATGTCGATTTCCCCAGCGGCAACTGGAGTGAAGGGTTAACCGCTTACCTGGCTGATCACCTGATCAAACAGCAACAGGGACAGTCAGCCAGCTACCGCTTACAGAGTTTACAGAAATATAATGATTACGCAGCAAACAGTCGTGATTTCCCGTTAACCCAGTTTCGCGGTAGACACAGTAGCGCAACGGAAGCTGTAGGCTATGGCAAAACGCTGATGCTTTTTCATATGTTAAGAAATAAAACAGGTGACAGCTTATTTATACAATCCCTGCAGCAATTTTACCGGGATTATCAGTTCAAAATAGCCTCATTTGATGACCTTCGATTAACCTTCGAAACCGTATCGGGCATAAAACTTGACGATTTTTTCAGCCAATGGATAGCAAGAACCGGCGCACCGGATTTAAGATTGGGCCATAGCGATGTCATTAAACAGGGCAATCAATATCATCTTAAATTTGAATTAAAGCAGACTCAGCCAGACGAAGTTTATCACCTTGAAATTCCCGTAGCGGTAACTATCGAAGGACAAAAAAAGGCACAACAGAGCTTCGTTGTCATGACACAAAAAAATCAGCAGTTCGATCTAAGTTTTGCTGCCAGACCCATTCGTCTTGATATTGACCCAGAGTTTGACCTGTTTCGCCATCTGGCTATGGAAGAAACTCCTGCTGCTTTTACTCAACTATTCGGAGCGCATGACATGCTGGTAATTTTACCCCGCTCTGCAAATCCACAACTTAAAAAAGCCTGGCAGGTATTTGCTACCGACTTAAGCAGAATGGGGCCGGATTCAGTCATCATCAAATGGGACGATGAACTGGAATCGCTACCACAAAATATGGCTATTACCGTACTGGGCTGGAACAACCGCTATGCAAATGAGCTCATTAGCAGCCTGTCAGACTATGACGTCATGGTCAAACCCGATCATTTGCAAATAGATAACAGCGAAGTCCCGCATCAAAACCATTCCATCGCATTGGTCAGCCGTGATCAACATAATGGCAATACTCCTGGCGCATTTATCGCCACCGACCTGCCCGCGGCCCTGCCCGGTTTAGGACGTAAATTACCGCATTACCATAAATACAGTTACCTGGCCTTTTCCGGTGATGAACCACAGATCAAGCTCAAAGGCCGCTGGCCAGTGAATCACTCCCCCATGACGGCTTTATACGACAATAATACTAAACGAGGTGAACTGGCAATGCGTCCGTCACTGGCAGAAGTGCAGATTCATTAAAAGATGATATCATCAATAAAAATTGATGATTCTGAAATCCATACTCCATGAAATATTTTAAAACCTTAAAATCAAAATAACTATGCTATCAATCAGACTACATTACTCACTGGTTTTACTTGTAACTGGTTTGTTACTATCAGCCTGTTCCTCGCTGCCAATCCAGCAAAACCGGGAAATGACAAACCTGTACCAGCATCGGTGGGTCAGTACAAAACAGCCTGATATTGACCTGGATATTAATCAGGTAGCAAAATTAATGGCCGACTATGACGTGGTTTTCTTTGGGGAATTACATGAACACCCCGCTGTACATCTGGCACAGATGCAACTGCTAGAAGCCATGTTTCAACTAAATCCACAGCTAACTCTCAGCATGGAACAATTTGAACGCGATACTCAACACTATGTCGATGATTACCTGGCCGGAAATATTGGCGAAAGATACCTGATTAGTAAAACCCGTGCCTGGGAAAATTACCCGACCTCATACCGTCCGCTGGTCGAATTTTCCCGACAGCATCAATTACCGGTAATTGCTGCCAATGCTCCTAAAGATGATGTCGTTTGTGTCGGTCGAATCGGGTTAGAATACCTGGACTCACTCAGCGCTGAAAAACGCCAGTTTATTGCAAAAGATATCGATGCTTCAGAAGGCGCATACCGCGATAAATTCATGTCTTTCCTGACAAATAATTCATCTCATGGCAATATTTCTGACGACAGTATGAGCGAGATGATGAAACAGATGTCGCAACGAAGCTTTGCTGCCCAGGTGATACGAGACGATACCATGGCAGAATCAATCTCCCGTCACCTGGATGACAACCCGCAACGACAGGTATTACACCTCGGCGGCGTCTTTCATTCCAGTCAATTCCTCGGTACTGTAGAACGCCTTGCAAAAAGAAAAGCTGCATTAAAAATTGCCGTAATCGAAACGGTAACGACAGCAAACGACGATAACAGCTGGAAAGAAGACAAACTCGATAGCGGTAATATCCTGTTACTGGTCAATAATTTACCACCCGGATTTATCAAAGAAGAAAATGAAATTGAATTTTCAAAAGCCGTACTTAATAAACGCAGGGAAAGCGGTAATAACTGTGGCAGCGAACAACAACCAGCTACTAACTAGTATTAATGATAAATCTATCCACTAAAACCGCTCTGGTCACCGGTGCAAGCTCCGGCATTGGCCTCTCTATTACCCGAACTTTACTGGCACAACAATGCAGGGTCATCGGGATAGCGCGTGACTTCACAAAAGTTAATATTGACAGCAATCTATTTCAATTTTTCAGTCAGGATCTAACCGATTTAAATGCCACCTCAGAACTGATAAAAAAGCTTTGTAAAGACAATCAGATCGATTTCTTTATACACAGCGCGGGTTCCGGTTTATTTGGTTCCATCGAACAATTCTCAGTCCGGCAAATCGATAAGTATATTAAATCTAACCTGACCTGCGCACTAGTCATTTCACATCATATTGTACCCGCGATGCGCAAACAGAAATCAGGCCGCATTATTTTTATCGGGTCGGAGTCAGCAATTTCTGCCGGTAAAAAAGGTTCTCTATACAGTAGCGCAAAATTCGGCATGCGTGGGCTGGCACTAGCGTTAAGGGAAGATTGCAGCAAAGATGTCATCAATGTCAGCCAGATTAACCCCGGCATGGTAAAAACCCCATTCTTCGACAAACTTAATTTTCGCCCTGGTAGTGACTCCTCTAATTATATTCAGGCTCAGGATATTGCGGATACAGTTCTACACATCGTTCAGAGTAACCCTGATATTGTTTTTGATGAAATCAACCTGTCGCCTAGAAATAAAACCCTGGATTTCAGCAAATGAAAACCTTTGAAGCCATTATTTTTGATATGGACGGCCTGTTACTGGATAGCGAGAGAATGGCCTATAACGCCTTTCAGCAGACCTGTCGACAATTTGAGTTAGGTGATAGAAACGAATTATATATGCAGTGTATTGGTACTAATGCTGATGCCACCAAAAAGATACTGTCAGAAGGATTAGGCGATGATGTCGAATTTGATCATTTCTGGAAAATATGTCGTGCAACCTATCACGAGGCTATCGCGACCAAAGGCATTCCCTTAAAAGAAGGCGTTACCACATTACTCGAGCATATCAGCTCACTTAACATTCCCGCTGCTATTGCCACCTCGACGCAGACGGACATTGCACAAACAAAACTACAGAACAGTGGAATTCTCGACTATTTCAGGATAATTATCGGTGGCGAACAGGTCAGAAAGAGCAAACCACATCCCGACATTTACCTGAAAGCTGTAACCGAACTAGCAGTCAACGCCAGCAAAAGTCTGGCACTGGAAGATTCTGAAAATGGCGTTAAATCAGCTTCATCTGCCGGTTTAACCGTAATTCAGATCCCTGACCTGGTACAACCTTCTGCAGCGTTAAAACAGAATGGCCACATCATTCTGGACAGTTTACAGGAAGTGGTATATTTTGATTTCAAATGAACTTGAAATCACTCGATTTATGGCCACTCAATATTCAGAAATCTCTGACAAAATCAAACTGTTTATCAACCAGCAGAAAATATTTTTTGTGGCGACAGCCGCCAGTGATGGCCGGGTAAACCTGTCCCCAAAGGGCATGAACAGCCTGCGGGTACTCGATAAAAACAGGGTAATCTGGTTAAACGTAACCGGTAGTGGCAATGAAACATCTGCCCATGTCCAGCAAAACCCGCGTATGACCATAATGTTCAACGCATTTGAAGGAGACCCGATGATTCTGCGTTTATACGGTAATGCGCAGGTTATCCATAAAAAAGACCCTCATTGGAATGAGTTATTCCCGTTGTTCGAGCCTATCCCCGGCGCCCGGCAGATTTTTGACCTGAATGTTGACCTGGTACAAATTTCCTGTGGCATGGCCGTACCGTTCTTCGATTATGTGGAAGAAAGAGAGCAACTGAATAACCTGACCATTAAGATAGGAGAGGATGCTGTCGAGAAATACTGGCGTGAAAAAAATCAGTTCAGCATTGATGGAAAAGAAACCCATATTGTTGAAAAAAACTTATAACGCTGAAAGTTCGCGACTGCAAATGAAGCAGCCAGTTGTGTCCAGCAAAACCATCGTGCTTCAATCTCATCGAAAACCTTTACCCTATCCCTGGTTAAAGCAATGTTTACAATCGGTAGAATCCTGGTCCAAAAAAAACCACTACGATTATTTTTTTATGGGAGATGAATTATTTGATCCCATTGAAGAATCTATTTTAATTAAAACCCGCCAGCAAACAGTCATCGCAACAGATCTGGCCCGTTTACTTGCTCAACAGAAGTATCTACAGCAGGGTTATCAGACTGTCATCTGGTGTGACGCCGATTTTTTAATTTTTGATCCCGATAGATTTATCATTCCACAAACCAGCTATGCATTAGGCAGAGAAGTCTGGGTACAACGCGATAAACACAATAAACTCAAAGCTTACTCAAAAGTTCACAATGCTTTCCTGATGTTCCGTCAGGGCAATTCTTTCCTTGATTTTTACACCGATACGGCCCGACGATTAGTAGCAATGAACACAGGCTCCATGCCGCCACAATTTATCGGCCCCAAGTTACTGACCGCTCTGCATAATATAGTACAGTGTCCGGTACTGGAGACTGCAGGTATGTTGTGTCCATTAGTCATTCAGGATTTAATGAATGGAGGTGGTGCGGCTGTCGATCTGTTCAACCAAACCTCTTCCGAGTCGATTAGAGCAGCGAACCTTTGCAGTTCACTTGTCTCTGAACAACAAAACAGAAAAATGAACACGTTGATTGAGAAATTAACCAGCCAGGATCCTGCTTTATTTTGAAAGTTTATTTTGTGGAAATAATCTTTGCAAAAGCCAGGTCGAAATAACCGATACCAGTAAGATAGTTACTGCCAGCACCAGGTTATTTAATAGATCAGGCGCAAGCAGCAGAGTTGAACCCAGTAGCAACATCATCACCCCGGATAATAATTTTAATACCTGACCTTCATGTTGAGTTAATTTTTTCGAAACTAATTTGATAGTGAACACTAAAACGATAATTAACAGCGGAATAATGTAAATAAAATTATACAACAATAAATACAGATAATATTTTTCAGCCGGTAACTCTGCTAATGTCAATATCCGGGTGTAAATCATCGGGAATCCGGCTGTACATAATAACTCATAACTATTAGCCACTATGGCAAGCACCATGGTCGCTATAACAACCGAAAACATTGAATCTACTCTTAGCATTTGACGCATACGGTCAAATAATTTTGGTTTAGAGTCATCTGCAATGCTAAGTGACACCCCTTTTTTAAAATAGAAATAATCTTTTATATTGATCAGCCCTATTAGCACCGCAAGCAACCCTGCAAAAAACGTAATCAGCTGGATCTCACCCAGGTACATAAATAAATTTAGCCAGGCCGCCATGAAAATAAAATATATAAACCCTGACATAAATACAAAGGTGCTACCAATAATCAGCATTTTAGTTCTGCTTTGTGCATGCACCATCATGCTTAATAAAAATAATAGAACAAAAAAAGCGCAGGGATTGAACGCATCCATACCTGCCAATACGACTGTTAATACCGGTATGGAATAATCATTCAGATCTATCCTTCCCAGCAATGGAATTTCCACAGCATTAATTTTATCAGGGTCAATGCTAAGACGTGCATTAATACCTGTTTTTTCCTGCATGGCGAATTGCCGGCAGGCTTTTAAATTAGTGCGTAACTGCTCTCCTGTTGTCTGCCTGGATTGATATCCATTGAGGACATTTCCACAAAAAATAAATGTAGTACGCTAAGCGCTTCTTCATTCAAAAATATCATCATGGAAGAAAATTTTTTAACATTTTCAGGATGATCGATTAATTCCAGCGAATGGAGTTTTAACCAGCTAAATTCCTGTTCAATCTGAAGTACATCAGGACGTGCCTGCAGGCCTATAAAATGGATACCCGCCCTACACGGGCATGACGATAAAAGACCTTAACTTACCGGCGTTGGGGTCATATGTGAATATCACTTACTTAAGCGCGAAACGGTCATTATTCCGATTTAAAGCCTTAAACCAGATATGGCTGAGAGCTGTGGATTGGTTGACATCCCGCTCGAGTGAACGAACCTAAAAGCGTTGGTTTCAAAGAATATTTTCGCTTAAGTAAGTGCCATTCGGGTCATATGTAACTTACTTTGATCTAATCAAGCGATTAACCAGAAAATTTCACCTGGTCTTACTTATCTAGTCCTCAAGATTGGTATGACACAGTACTGAGCGCATGTTGGAAATCAGCGACAACAATTGATCATTGCTAATACTGTAGTACACCTTGTTAGCATCTTTGCGGGATTTGATGATGTTTTTACTCCTTAGCAGATCCAGATGCTGGGAGGTATTGCTTTGAGATGAGCCTATCTTCTCCACGATATCGCCCACTGAAAGCTCTTCACTACCCAGGGTACAAATGATCCGCCAGCGTAGCGGGTTGGCCATGGCCTTCAGTGCGTTCGCTGTGAGAGCAGTCTCTTCTACTGATGGCTCCTCTGGTGACGCAGATTGTTCTTTACTCATACAGAATCTCCAAAATCAGACTCGGATAGGTCATCGTCATCATCATCTATCTTTACATAACCGGTCATATTTTTCGCGATACAGATAATATCCGTGACGACTCCTGTCTCGTCAGCCATCGCGGTGCGTGACAACAGAATTGGCACAAGGGTACCGCTGCTGGTAATAAATCGTGCTTCAACATTCCTTACCACTCCACTACGAATTATTGCTTCCAACCAGGTTCCCATGAAGGCACCGGCCTGCTCGTCCTCGGCTTCTTCAAAAACATCACCGATACTCAGGCCGACCAGCTCATTTTCCCTGTAACCCAGCATATTCTGCGCAGCAGGATTGGTGGACTTGATCTGCCCTTCAGGAGAGAGCACCAGCAGCGCCTCACCCATGGTATTCAATAAACGTTCCTGATACCGCCTGATCTGCTCCAGCTCAGCCGTGCGCTGTGCTACTTTCTCCTCCAACAGCAGGTTCAATGCACGCTCTTTTTCAATCAGGCGGAAATATGCCGTCAGTTTGTTCAATAGCAAATTGTCGTCAATGGGCTTCATCAGGTAATCAGCGGCACCCACATCGTACCCCTTTTGCTGGAATTCGTCTGTCTTGTAGGCGGCGGTGAGGAATATTACCGGGATCTCGCGCGTCTTCTTGCGCACCTTGAGCATGGAAGCGGTTTGAAAACCGTCCATCTCTGGCATCTGAACATCAAGGATAATTAAATCAACATCATTCTCGGTGAGCGCAAGCTTGACCGCCTTTTCTCCGCCATCAGCCTCGATTACCTGTACGTCAGTATACCTCTCGATCAGACTACGCAGGGTGAACAGGTTGTTCGGATTGTCGTCGACAATCAGCACCTTGAACCCGGCATAACGTTTGTGTTCTGTCATAGTTTACCCGTCTCCTCATTTAAGACCTTGCTCAGTACATTGTGTAGCTCACGAACATCAACCGGCTTGACCAGATAATCACCGACACCCAGCGCAAGCCAGCGCTCTCGGTCATCGTCGCCCGCTTTGGCAGAAAGACCGATACAGGGTAGTGTAGCAAACCGGGACTGCTCACGGATAGCGCCAGCCAATGCCAGACCATCCATCCCTGGCATCATAACATCGAGCAAGGCAACCGCTACGTCGGACTCCTCTGCCAGTGTTTCCAGCGCTTCTTCAGCATCACCCGCGGCGATCACATCCAGCCCCCATCCCTCAAGCACCGGCGTCAGGGCCAGCAAATTGCGCATATCATCATCCACCATAAGGATTCTCGCCCCTTTAAAATCGGCAAACGGAATGGATTCAGTGTCTTCCGCCTGCAAGTCCCCCTGCATGTTACGGGGCCCACTCTTAACTGGTTCATCGCAATCATCCGTTACCAGTCGCTCTGGCAGCATGACGGTGAAGGTTGCACCCTGCCCCAACTGACTCTCGACACTGATTCGCCCGCCCATCAATACCGCGAGCTTACGACTGATTGAAAGCCCCAGCCCGGTGCCACCATATCGACGACTGGTTGATCCATCTGCCTGTTGAAAGGCCTCGAAGATTAGTTCCTGCTTGTCCTTAGAAATACCAATACCCGTATCGGCGACGCTGATCCTGATCGGCCATCGACTATCCGGCGCAACATTCTCCAGGCGCAAGGTAATCTGCCCCTTTGCCGTGAATTTTATCGCATTCGCCATAAAATTTTTCACAATCTGCGAGAGTTTATCTGCATCGGTATACAAAGTCTCAGGAGCAGACACCTGAATATCCACCACCAGTTCCAGGCCTTTGTCGTCAGTAACGGGCTTGAACAGATCCTGAATGTCATTTAACAGATCTACAATGATCAGCTTGTCAACTTTCAGATCCAGTCGCCCTGCTTCTATCTTCGATAAGTCGAGAATGTCGTTTATCAGCTGTGACAGATCCTGCCCAGCCTTATTGATCACCCTGGCCTGCTGTTTCTGTTTATCATCCAGCCCCTGCTGTTCGGATGCCAACAACTTCGACAACAATAAAATCGAATTTAGCGGCGTACGCAGTTCGTGACTGACATTGGCTAGAAACTCTGATTTGTACCGGTTGGTCTTCTCAAGCTCTTGCGCGTAATCACGAAGGTCACCACTGTTTTTTGCATGCCTTTCTGACAAGGTAGTGAGCCTCTCAGCCAGTGCGCGCGCCTCTCGGGGACTAGACCAGTCAAACTTCACTGGCTTGTCCTCATCCAGCATGCGAGCGATACCATTGGTGAAGGATGCCTGGAGTTTCACGGCACGATTTGCAAACACCTGAGCCACAATGAATATCATAACAACCATGACCAACATAATGCCAGCTGTGCGTAGCTCCAGGTTTTTACGAAAAGTATCCAGGGGAGAAGAATCGACAAGGCGCCCCACCCATAGAGGACCTGAATCTGTGGTGGGGAATAGAGGTACCCAGATCGCCTGACGTTCATTCTCACCTCTCCACAGGCCCAGATTACCCGCTTCGAACAGACGATTAAGTCCAGGATAATCGGTAAATGCTGTGGACCCGTCTTCGCTAGCACCCTCACCTCGAAAATACCTTCCGTTGTGATGTACCCACAGGATATCCTTGAAGACCCGAGCCAGACCGCTAACGTCCAGATTGATCACAACAGCTCCCAAAGGGGCGCCCGATGGGTCAAACCCTGCTCCTTCAAATTCCTGCTCATACACAGGGGTAATCAACTGCAGATTGATAAAACGAGTTGGATTCAACTGACCAGCCTGTTCGTCTATGACTATCGGGCCGGTCATCACCCGGCCTCGCGCAGCCTTGATACCACTATCAAGAAATGGCTTGTCTACCTTAACCGTTAGCTGCTCCTCGATGTACATCTTACTGGTAGTCGGGTCGCGATGCATCAATAGTCGCTCGTTTCCACCCCGGTCAACGAATAGCACCTGTACAATATCTAGCCGATCAAACACCAGGCGGTTCATCCAGTCCGTATAACGTTCCTTCACCACATCTAGTTCCGGTCCAGCCTGCCCGGACATTAACTGTTTCATGTGTGGAAAGCGGGATATGATATTCACAGTCTCCCGACGACTTGCAATGTGCTGATCCAGTTCATGGAAGTCTGCACGTAGATTCTGCAGATGGGAATCATTATAGAGCTGGGTCAGTCTGTCGAACATCAGTGGCTGATTCATCAACTGTTCGGCCACCAGAGGCGCCAGACCAAACAGAAGAAGTATTATCAAGACATAGGTGCGAAGTTTGATGCTCATAATTAGCTGGTTAACTTACCGTTAGTAACACACAAACAGTCAGAATCAGATGACGCGATAAAACCCCAATTTTGTTGTAAGAACTCAACTACTTTATACCAGTAGTCTGTATTCTCGATATTGATGCCTTGATTCATATTATTGACCGCTAACGGCTAAGCTCAAAGGAGTGCAAACACAGTGAGCGATTCCTTTGGAGCTTATTGTGTACGCCCGACATGGGCATTAACTAATGAGTGAAAGCCTCTGCAGGAGAATCACCGTCGAAAACCATGTTGTGATTAGACGATAACTACTAGCGAATGGCAAGGGTTGATCCGTGAGGAAAGGTCAGGAGAAAACCGGCAGCTACGGCCTAAAATGACCGCTTTCTTTAGAACACCACCTGAATAGATAATGAGATTATTACTAAGACTTAGCAGTTGAAGCGTTTAGGCTCGTTTTGGTTTTGGCGCATTCCGGGCTAAGGGTCAGAAGTCGGAAGGATGCTTTACTGGTTTGCCGACTTTCTTTTTCGGCGGAATGATTTCCCAGAAGCTGCTTACGCCTATCCTTTGAAGGCCATCGTAATAGCGTTTCATGAACCTTTGGCCCTCCTTGGACGACAGCGCATTCCATGTTTCAATATGGTAGAGGGTCGTGTGATATGTGCCAATATCCGGCATCAGAAGCTTTTTTCCACGATGGTATGTTACCCTTGTCCATCCCGCGAGACTGTCCGGCATCCTTGGCTTTTTTCCAATATGGTACAGCTGCCGGTAACGAATCGTATTTCCCGACTTATACCAAACCTTATTGCCCAACCATTGGGCATAGGCTCCTCCGCACTCTCTTAGCATCAACCTTACCCCGAAAACAAGTTTTGAACTGAATCCTTGCTTTTGGAGGTAGGCTGCCGCCGAAGATGACAGGGTCTCAAATTCCGTTGGCAGTGCCGTGTTCCCTGTTTTTCCCATTACCTCAAATCTGTGACTTAAGTATAAAAAGTATAAAATACCTGTCTGCCAATATCAATCCGCGAAATCCAGTCCAGAATCTATATTTTTACCCGTTATTTACGGTAATGTCTGAAAAAATCGCCTACCATTCGTTCAAGCAGTTGAACACTTTTAACTAAAAATCTATCAGAAACCCATAGCGGTGCCCTGCACCTTCTATTGGTGGCAACACCGGAATTCGTGAAACTTTCCACAAGCTGTCAGCCAAAAAAATCAGCCTGGTGAGTCGCTCTGGTTTAGGGCAGCGCATCGGGAGGTGATGGTAACCTGTCTTTTTTCCTGAGATGAGACAGGATTTTATAGATCACCAGTTGATCCTCGATACAAGCGATAACCAGAAAGCAATGACAACTTATGTACATACAGCTGAGAATTTGAGTATCACACGCAATTGACTATATATGGTTTGCTCCTATTCACTCTGACCCATGCTAACGACTGGTATCGTGAATACCCGCCGTTCCGTTCACCAACCTCAAATCTCAACTGTCGGGCAAGGCCTGGTGCTTGATCGAAAACTGGCGAATTTCTTTTACCAGTTGTAGTAGTCTTTACAATCCGGCACCGGTTTCAGGGTTTGCGATCAGGTCATCGATTGCCATATGGCCTGTGGCGGAATGGCAGTAGTAGCCGGGCCTGTAAAAAGGGCTAACAGAAGCAATAAAGCCCGTATATTCAAATTGAGAGTTCCCAATAATCGTGACAGGCAGTATTCTGTTACAAACCCGAATCCAGAGAATCAATAAATGTTTATATCCAGTCAATTTGACGCCGGTAATATCGAATGCACCGACAGCAGTGATGTGCGCAATGTGCAGCTACGTATCCGTAGCGATAACGAGTCGGAATTTTATCAATGGTTTTATTTTCGTGCCGCCAACGTCAGAAATATCGATTGCCGCTATGTGATTACCAATGCCGCCGGTGCTGCCTATACCGGTGGATGGAAGGACTATCGTGCCGTCGCATCGTATGACCGCGAGCACTGGTTCAGGGTTGATACCGTTTACGATAACGACCAGCCAATCATCGAGCATACTAGCGATTACGATCAAATTTACTTCGCCTATTTTGCACCATATTCGATGGAACGTCATGCAGACCTGATTGCGTTGGCGCAAGGTAGCGATAATTGCGATGTCGAAACGCTGGGTCATACACTCGACGGACAGGCCATCGATTGTCTACGTTTTGGTGATGCCGGTGCCGACAAAAAAATCTGGATGATCGCACGTCAGCACCCCGGTGAATCGATGGCGGAGTGGTGGATGGAAGGTATGGTCAACCGGTTGATCGACGATACCGATCCAGTGCTGCGTGAACTGTTACAAAAAGCGGTGATTTATCTGGTGCCGAATATGAATCCGGATGGCAGCCGCCGGGGACATCTGCGCACCAATGCAGTCGGCGCCAACCTCAATCGGGAATGGCACGCGCCAACTGTTGAGCGTTGCCCTGAAGTCTATTATGTGCTCGAAAAGATGAAATCGACCGGTCTGGATTTTTGTCTTGACGTGCATGGCGACGAAACCCTGCCTTACAACTTTATTGCCGGTACCGAAGGTACCCCGAGCTGGAATATCAATCGCCAGAAAAAACTCGATTTATACAAACAGACGCTCGCTAAACTGAACCCAGATTTTCAGGTCGCGCATGGTTATCCGGCAAATAGCAAAGGTCAGGCGAATATGAGTTATTGCTCCAACGCGTTGGCAGAAGGGTTTAAAGCTCCGGCAATGACATTGGAAATGCCGTTTAAAGATACTGCCGATACAGCTGATCAGGAGCAGGGCTGGAGCCCGGAACGTTGTATGAAACTGGCGAGCAGCTGTCTGGATACGTTGCATCTGTGTTGGGATGAGATGACCACCAGGGATGGGGGAAATGCATAAAGATTACAGCCGTAATCTATGCCCATCACGCCCTGTTTGGCGAAAAAATCAGGTGCGATGAATCACACCCCTACGGGTAAGGTCACGTTTAATTTATTCGCTCAGGGTTTCAAATCGTCAATACCTGTTGTTCCAGTCACCTGCCTCCAATCTCGGCTGTCAACCCTTAAGAGCCTTTCCTGGCGGGCTGCAGGCATCGCAGGTTTTCTGCGTAAGCAGGCTTGGGGTTGTTCAAATTAGAACTCTTGCTAGCGGTCAAAGGATGAACGTTGTCAATAGATTTTCAACCAGGCTAAGTTGTGTTACTTATTGCCAGGATGTTAGGTGGTTTCATATTCATATGGCAAATGATTTTATGAGCCTGAAACCATATGTCTTTAATTTTTGGGGATACGCTATCTAAATTTATCCGTGCGCCAACGCTTTATAATGGATACCGGGTCCGTCATGCCGGTACCGGATCAAGTCCGGCATGACGGATCCGGTACCCGCATGACAATATTCCAACTAAATCCGGGGGATTTACTAATTCCCGGTAATTCACTTTATAAATAGAAAACCCCTTATAACAGAACAATTCATTACATATCTCTTGACCTATTTCCTGTTCTAACAGATTAATAAAGATCAACCAATTAACTGAATATAAGGTTTCCCCCTATATCGGAATTCCAACTTTAAGATTTATATTATCGGCATATTGGAAAGTTTCAAAATAGTCTCAGGAGAGAAAAAATGGATAGAGTGACAACAAAAAAATTAATCAAATCTAATTTAAAAAATGTTGTAAAACCAGAAGAACTACATGAAAAAATTGCCGCTGAAGCTTTTTTAATCGCTGAAAAACATGATTTTCAGGGCGATCCAGTCGCTGACTGGCTTGTTGCAGAGTCTAAATTAGGAGAGCAACTTACTCTAAATGCATAGCCTCATCCATCTATAATCAGTTAATAGTTTAAGGGGCAACAGGGACGTTACCCCGCCATTTTTCTAAAAAGTCAGCCACTAACAGGCTTCAGGGCATCTCCTTTACGTTTAAAATGCAAATCGGGACTATTCGCTTCTCGTTTACATTTAACCAGTGTACCCTCACCCGGTGAGGACTCAATCGATAACTGGCATCCAATAATGCCGGCCCGATACTGCATAATGCGTAATCCTATTCCATCTTTTGCTTCCTTATCCAGCTGAAAACCGCAACCATTATCTTTAATACTTATATCAAACTCATCCTGCCCTGTTTTAAGATTGATATGGATTTCGCTAGCACCAGCGTGCTTTACGGCATTGTTAACAGACTCTAACGCGATGCGATAAATCTGTGTGGCAACGGTTCGATCCTCGATATTGATTGAGTCACCCGCATCAAAAGTACATTCTATCCCTGTAGCGCTTTTAACACTCTTTACCAGCAACCTGAGTGCATCTTTTAAGCCTTCCGAGGTAACCGGCACCGGAACCAGGCCATGCGACAGTGCTCGCGCATTTTTAATGGCCAGCTGCAACTGCTGATTTAGTTCATTCAATTTTTCGGCTTCTGGTAGTCGGCGATTAGCCAGCTGTCTTTGTACGCTGCTCGCAATCATACTCAAACCGGTTAGTTGCTGCCCCAGCCCGTCATGAATTTCCTGTCCTATACGCTCCTGTTCCTGTGTGCTTATCTCAGCAATCTGTCTTTCCAGTGCCTTCTGTTCACTCAAATCGCGTATCAGACCGACATACGCCCCCAGATGATCAACTTCAGTAACGGTTAGTTCCATAGGAAAAATCAAACCATCCTCGCGCATCCCCGACATTTCCCGTGGCTGGTTAATAATATGGGCTACTCGGTGTTTCTTATAACGTGCCAGGTACCCATCATGCTCTTCGCGATACGGCGAAGGCATCAACAGGCTAACATTTCGACCAATGGCTTCATTAGCGGCATAACCAAATATTTTTTGCGCAGTCAGATTAAAATCAGTAATAACGCCATCAAGACCGATAACAACGATTGCTTCGGCTGCATTATTCATCACCGCCTGTAACCGTTCTTCGCGATCATGAAGTGCAGACTCAGATAGATGACGCTGGGTAACATCGTACAAAATCCACACTTCTCGATCTTCATACTTATAACCGGCATACTCTATGTAACGCTGCTCACCATTTTTTCTTGTCAGTAAAGTAGGATCACTCTGTCTTGAAAAACCGGCCTTACGTTCCTGCTCATAGTAGTGTCGATTTTCAGCTGCCCGTTCACCGTATAAGCGGTTAAACCACTGATCTGGTGTTGTAAGTTCATGACGACTGTAACCGGTAATTTCCTCCGTTGCCCGGTTAATTCGAAGTCTATCCTTTTCCAGGTATACCGCACCTGCCGGCAGGTGCTCCACCATGTTCAGCAGGCGTTCAGTCTGTACCTTCAATTCATCAAGCTGTAGACGCTCACTGATATCACGCTCTATTGTAGCAAGTGCAACAGTTTGCCCTGCTTCATTATGCAGAGCAGTCACCGTTATCCACACAGTCAACAGCCGTCCATCTTTGGTCAGGCGGTCGCTGTTTAATGAGGTAATGGACTCACCCTGGGTGATGCGTTTTAGGTATTCACGAGTATCATCCTGTTGTTCTTTCGGTAACAGGTCATAGATAGTCATTTTCTGTGCCTCAGCCTCGGTATAGCCATACAGCTTCTCGGCTCCGCGGTTCCAGGCCGAGATTTTCCCGTCAAGATCGAGCAGGGTAATGGCGTCATCGGAGTCGTGCAGAATAGTCGCCATACGACGCGACTGCTGCTCACCTTCGACGCGCCTTGTGATATTGAAAAATGTGATAACAAGCCCCTCAATACGATTATCGGCAGTGCGAAAGGGTTGAATACGTCTCAGGTAATAAGCTCCACTACTGACATGAAACTCATTTTCCAATGGGGTTAAGTTCTGCAGCACCCTGGCTGCATCCTGTAGCATGTCAGAGCTGCTAAAATCGGTGGCAAAAGTACTGATCGGACGCCCGATATCGCTACTCAGCAAACCCAGTAATTTGCCGGTGGCCGAGGTAAACTGGCGGATACATAAGTCGGTATCAAGAAACAGAGTGGCGATTTCTGCACTATTCAGCAGGTTGGACATATCGTTATGAGCATTATCCAGCTCGTCGACTTTATCCTGTAACTGACTATTAACCGTGCTCAACTCTTCATTCAACGACTGCAATTCTTCTTTCGATGTTTCCAGCTCTTCGTTTGCTGACTGCAGTTCTTCATTCATCGACATGATTTCTTCATTAGAGGCTTTAAGTTCCTCGTTCGAACTTTCCATGTCTTCAATAGTGCTTTGCAGGTCATCACGGGTCACTTTCAGTTCATATTCCAGCTGCCTGACCAGTGACGATTCCTCGACAGGGCTAGCCTCTGTTTCAAGCCCGCTTTCTGCATCTTTAATATCGAGTTTCTGGAATGTGACCAACAATAAACCTTCCGCCTGTTTTGGTTCGATAATCGGCTTAACCGTGATAATGCAGGGTTGCCAGTGGTTATTATGTTTGACCCGGGCGCTACTATCACTCACCAACTGTTCATTTTGAATGGCCTTGTGACAGGCAGCACGCAATTTAGTTGGTAAACCCTGCCTGGACATGGCAATCAGGTCATGGGTTGGTTGCCCGGTCGGCGCCTCCAGGAAATCCCCTGTCGGCCCCTGAAAATATAACACTTCATATTTACGACTAATCAACACCGAAGCCGGTGCATAATCATCCAGCAGATGGCGCCTGGTCAGTTCGGCAAAGTTTATGTCAGGCGTGCCTCTTGTATTAACTGGGGACGGTGACAATCCGGCAAGTTTAAAGCCGGAAGTAACAGGAAAGTCGACTATATCTCGCCGGGTGGGACCAACCCGACGGAAAACACGCCATTTTTTGGAGACAGTTTCAAATAAATCCACATGTCGCCCGACCGTTTCTGATGAACCGAGAAACAGATGACCGTCTTCGTTAAGTGCAAAATGAAACAAAGAGATAACTTTTTGCTGGACTTCCGGTTCAAGGTAAATCAGCAGATTTCGACAACTGATCAGGTCCAGTTTTGAAAAAGGTGCATCACTAATCAGGTTCTGCTCTGCGAACACAACCAGTTCTCGAATCTGTTTATTAACCTGGTAATGGCTACCGGTCAGGGTAAAGAAACGTCGCAATCGTTCCGGCGGGATGTCGGCTGCCGCACTTACCGGGTAAAGCCCATGTCGGGCAAACTCCAGAGCAGTTTCATCGATGTCGCTTGCAAAAATTTGTAGTTTGAGTGGCGTATGCGCCTCGGTATATGCTTCAACAATCAGCATGGCAAGAGAGTAGGCTTCTTCCCCGGTTGCGCAGCCGGGGATCCAGATGCGTATGTACTGCTCATCATCCTTACGTTTAATCCATTGCGGAATGACTCGTTGTTGCAATATTCTGTACGCTTCAGGTTCACGAAAAAACCCGGTCACACCGATCAGTAAATCACGCAACAAATTGCTGGCTTCATCCGGCTTTTTTCGTAGAAATTCACTGTAATTGACAAGCTGATCTATCTGGTTTAGCCCCATACGGCGTTGAACTCGACGCAAGATCATATTCTTTCGATAGTAACGAAAATCGTATTTAGTATGTGCCTTTAGTAACCCAAGCACACGATCTAGTTGTTCAAGTTCAGTTGGTGCGGGGTCAAGCGGAGCCCATGCCCCGCTCACATAGGCGTGTTGTACGTATCTGCTCAAAGTGGCAGGCATTTCTGCTGGAGACAGAATGTAATCTACGATTCCGGTTTTAATTGCATTTTGCGGCATGGCATCGTACTCGGCTGTGTCGGGACGCTGCACCATGACCATTCCACCATTAGCCTTAATTGCCTGCAGACCGACACTTCCGTGTGAACTGGTTCCAGATAGAATTATGCCGATCGCGCGCTCCTGCTGGTCCTGCGCCAGTGAACGCAGAAAATAATCGATGGCCGTGTCTAACCGGCTCGGCTCAGGAGGTGTTGACAGTGACAGATGGTCATTCTGCACAGACAGATACTTAGCGGGTGGAATTACATACACATGGTTGCGATCGATAGACATACCATTTTGTATTTCACAAACGGGCATAGTGGTCTGCCGCGACAGTAAATCAACCATCAAACTCTGATGCGAAGGATCCAGATGCGGTACCAGCACAAAAGCCATGCCGCTGTCTTCCGGCATATTCTTAAAAAATGTTTTAAAGGCTGCCAGCCCACCTGCAGAAGCCCCTATCCCAGCCACAGGGCAGCAGACTGGACGCTTTCTATTGCTATCAGCAGAATCGTTGCGTCTGGACTTTTTGTGCTTAGAAGTATTGTGGCTGGATGCAGACATTTCAACTCTTGTTAATTTTGGTTAGAGACCTTCATGCCACTGATGACTTTCAGGATTTACTACCTGTAAATCCATTCGCCTAGCTTAACAATATGTCCAGCAATATAACCGAAATAAATACCTGTAAATCTAAATCATCAATCTGATAATAAATCCTTAAATTTCCGGTAATGGTATTTACTGCTAATCTCTCCTTTCTCCACCCTGTCTACAAATTCCTGTATTGCTTCCTGCATCTTCTCAAACTTCTGATGATTGTATGCAAACGACTGATGGTTATCTTCTTTTTCGGCGTGTTTACGATTTGAAAATAGTGGTAGTACCATATCAATCCCTCCTTTTTATAAACATAAATATTTCACTATCAACCTGCATTAACTACCGGTTAATTTTATAAATTAAATAACTCTGTATGAACATCATGCAATGACTGTAGTTTCGATATTGCGTGGTCTTCATGATTTTTGTAGCTGGCTAATTACATTATTTCATTGAAGCCAGAACCCAGTGTACAGCGCTGATCATCAATTCAGAACCCGAAGTCAGGCCCAGTTTTAGTTTCATATTGGCACGATGTGATTCGATAGTTTTAATACTGAGATGAAGTTTTTCAGCAATCTCACTGGTTGCAACTCCCCGACCTATCAGCTCAAATACTTCCAGTTCGCGATCTGATAAATGCTCAACAGAAGAAAGTGCTGAGTCCAGGTAGTTATTGGGTGGTCTTTGCAACAGAGTATCAGTCATCTCATTGCTTATATAAATCTCTCCTTTTAACACCTGTCTGATAGCAAAAATAACCTGCTCACTGGCCTCCTGTTTATTGATATAGCCTTTTGCTCCTGCGCGCAAACAGCGTTCTGCATAAAGATTTTCACTATACATCGAAGAAACCAGGATAAGAATATCCGTGTTTTTAGCTCTTAAGCGTTTAATTAAATCAAGTCCATTACCATCGGGCAGTGATAGATCAACAATCACTAAATCAGGCGTACACTGTGCAAATTTTTCCATCGCCTCACTGACACTCGCGGCTTCACAACACACAACCAGATCGGGTTCTGTTTCAATCAACTGGTGAAACCCGTTGCGCACTAGCGGGTGATCATCAATGACCATTATTTTTACTTTATTCATTCACCTTCCATGTTCTAACAAACAACATTCATATTAAACAGGTTTTAAGTATCACCGGCCAGCAAGGTGAATTAACATGGACTGATGCCTCCTGTCATAAATATAATAAAATTATAACCATTCATTCATAACATACACGAGGTGAACACTCCTTACTATCAGGGTTTACACTAACCTGCTGTTTTAATTGCCGAAATATGACAAGCTAACAGGATAATACAAGCTAACTTCATCAATTAAGCTTCAAATCACGCTCTAAAATAAACATGAAATAGTGGCCGTGAAATATTCGGGGATTCCCCTATAGAATATAATATTTTTAAATTCTAAGCTGTATTTCAAATAAAAATAAAACGCATCCGGTTCAGAATACGGTTAGAACAAGCATCTTTATCGGCAGGTAATTCATCAAGAGGGGCAAAACATGCAAATTTATATTGAAAATGGCTACTCACTGGAATTTATAATAATCAGTGCGGATGAAAGCCTGGATTTATCGGCTTATGGTACTTTTAAGGAAGCCACTTCTATCGCTCAGCATAACCCGCTTTTTATGGCCATCGTGGTGGATTTTAATCAAACTGAGAAACTGTTCGATTCAGGAATGGCGATGTTACTCACATTACGTCAGCTATCAGGACGCCTGAAAAACCGAATCTACCTGACTCATGTCAACCCATCACTTTTCAAACAACTCAAACAGTACGGCCTCAGCAATAAATTTCTTATCAATCAGCAACCAGGGGAATTATTGAAAACAGCAATTCTAATAAATCTTCAGCAAACTGCTTAAAATATAAAAATTCTTCACTTTTAACTATCTTTGTATTTTTTCAAATACTCTGGTTTTATTCAGACACTGAATCCTCTAACTCTTTAAAGCCTATAGTAACTAGCGGTCACTACCTGTGCCATATAAGGGTTTTTTAGAAAAATCTAAGATATATATGTTTAATTTATGCTCTTAACAACAAACCCGGCTTGACTCTTAATCATCAATAAAAATTATAGATTGTTTTAAGCATACAAAAATTTAATTATAACTACACAACTTAATGTGGCGGATTCAACTCTGAAGTGCAACGCAGTTAATTCCAGATCTAGCGAACG
>CALCSG010000271.1 GCA_937894085.1 uncultured Gammaproteobacteria bacterium
CCACCGCCAGAGCCATCACGTTTACGGTCACCACCACAGATGCCATTGCCGCCCTTCATTTCTGTCGTTTTATCGACAAATGCAGATGATGTCGTAAGACATGAACCGTCACGAATTTGATCACCATTCCCGCTGCCGTTTGGGCCTTTAGGGCCGTCTCCTTCAGGAATACAGCCACCGCAAATATCACAAATACCATCGGCAGGATCAATGTCCAAACTCGTCTCACAGACACATGGCCCTACTCCAGTACCATCGCCGGGACCATTTCCATTACCTGCCATTGCCAGACTTACAAAGAAGCCGGCTGCAATGACCACTGCTGTTACATACAATACATTCTTTCTCATTTTGTTACTCCTTTCAAAATAAAATTAACATTGACATTTTTGCATTTCTGATATTTAAACGATCCTCAAATGGATGCCCTGCACTTTTTTTAATTTTTATATTTATAGCTTGACCTAAACTGACCAACTGTTTAAGATTACCCAAAATAATACCTCGCAGATAAAAAAACCATATGGATATACAATTACATACTGATGAACAACTTATGGTTGCAATCGCGCAGGGCTGTATGGCTGAATTTGGTGAACTAGTGACACGGCATCAGGAAAAGGTTTTTTTTCTGGCACTGCGTACTCTTGGTCAGTGGGATATTGCAGAAGATATCAGCCAAGAGGCCTTTCTGAGGGTTTATCATGCAGCGAACAGTTATCATCCACATGCCAAATTCACGACATGGCTTTATCGAATAGTAGTCAATTTATGCCTTGATCAAAAACGTAAAACAAAACGTGCGTATACAGCAATTTCAGAGCAAACAGAACAGTTGGAATCAAACACAGAGGGGGATCCGGCCAACATTTTGCAAGTCAAGGAGAACAAACAAGTTGTCTGGAAAGCGATGGAAAAACTGAGTAAAAGAGAACGCATAGTCGTTGTTTTACACAGATTTCATGGCCTAAGTCACGCAGAAGTAGCAGATACTACCGGCTGGAGTCTGTCAGCGGTAGAATCGTTAATGGTGCGGTCCTACCGAAAGTTGCGGGAGGAGCTTAAAAAATTCGGGGACTTCGAAAAATAATTCGCAGGAAAATGCTTAACCGATCGTTTAATTAGTGATGAGATATATTATGGAACATTTAAGTGATATAAAAATGCTGGATATGCTTGGCGGACATATTGAGGCTAATGAACGGGAAAGATATCTCTCGCATATCGAAAATTGTGCTGATTGCCGGAAACACTGGCATGATTTAAGGCAAGTATGGGGTGTACTTGGAGCATTAGAAAATGACATATGTAGTATTGATTTAATCCCAGCAGTTACTACTGGGATTAACCATCGACGCAGCAATTTCTTTTTATACGCGCGTAAACTGTCGAAAATTGCGGCATCAATTCTATTAGCGGCTTTTATCGGTTATGGTGCGGGTAGAATTTCTATGTCAAAAAGCCCCGAAAAATTGAGTTTGGTAGTTGCTGAAACATCCTATTTAGTATGTTTGGCCCCGGGTTCTTCCACAGGTCTAGCAGAATCTGAATAACCTGTAGATTTCTCGGAAAATAATGGAGATTTGTAATAGTGAAAAATAGGCTCAGGATTATATCAATTTTGTTGCTAACAATTACTGTCGGTGCGGTTTCTTTTTATATCACACGCAGTTTAGAAATGAATGTATTACAGTCGCGTCATGGATATATGCGAAACTGGCTGGACTTGAACGATGAACAAATCATCGCTGTTTTTCAGGCTGATCCTAATTTTGATACGGGTGCCAAGTATCTTTCGGAAACTTTTATTGCTGAACGGCAGAAATTAGCCAGTCTGCTTGATAATGCCAACAGTTCCGAGTTGCAAATAAGTTCCCAAATGAAAAGTGTCGGTAATGCCCATCATGCGTTGATAAGACGTGTATTAAGGCATATCCTCACTGTCAGAAAACACCTTTCAGAAAAACAAAATCAACAGTTTACACAACTGTGCAGCAATATACTGCGTGGCAGGCAAGTTAATGTTTTAAATAACTCGCGTGGAGATGGTCACGGCAAGCAGCAGTTTGTTTCAAATGGTGGACAGGGAAACAGGAGAAGGCGAGGGCATTTTGCTGATGACAGCCAGACGAGCGGAAACGACAACTCCGGTAATGGGCGACAGCACAGACGAAGGTATCGGGGCGGATTGAAGAATAGCATTGATTTTACTGTCGAACAGATACAGATATTTAAACAACTGGATCCTGATTTTGATTCGGAGTCAGCAGAATTCGCCAAAGAAATTGCCAATCATCAGAAACAGCTTGCTTTACTGCTTGAACTATCCACTGCAAGAGATGGCGAGATAATGCATCAGTTGGAAAAAACGTTAGAGGCTCAGCAGCAATTGGAAAGCAGGACATTACAGTATGTATTGTTGATCCGCTCACATCTGTCACCAGAGCAACAGAAACAATTAGTCGGGTTATGTTCCAACTGCGCCAACAAATACCGCAAGAATTAACTTAAAAGTTGTCCACACCCCTTTTGATTATTAATACCACTCCTGAAAAACAGTAAGAGCTTGTAGAACTCTATGCTAATCTATCATAAAAATTCGTCCTCAACATTTACAAACACCCTTAACCACACGCATGTAAGAAATATGGCGATACGCTCTGATTGTCAAGTAAGGCAATTCTTACATTACAAAAAGCCGATGCAGCCTTGATTACGCCCATCAGCGTGGAAGTAAGCATCACCTTTTACAATTACGACAAGGCCAATCTCATTAACAACTCCGGCCTGAGTACACCTGTTTCGCTGGAATCTGCCCACGATACCGATTACCATCATCAATGGCTGGCAAACTTTGGAGATAGCAATCCCTGGCTGGTATTTGATCTGGGAACTATCTGTAATCTGACCGGAGCGGCCATCTGGCAGCATAGCTATGATAACGACAGAGGCGTTAAAACGCTCGACATCTACACAAGTCTGGACAACATAACTTTCGCATCGGCAGTCGAGGAAGCAGTATTGTCGCTGGGTGCCAGTTCAGTGCAACTGATACATTTCGAGCGTATTATCTCCGCTCGTTATGTTAAGTTTGACATTGTTGATAACTGGGGCGATTCGAATTATACCGGCCTAGCAGAAGTAAAATTTACACCCATACCCGAGCCGGCGACGATGGCGCTGCTTGGTCTTGGCGGATTGATGCTTCAAAGAAAGAAACATGCATAGTTACTACAGCCCCAAACTCTCATCTTTGGTCTGAACGCTGTTTTTGGGCCACAGCCCGGCAAGGGTCGGCTTTCTACCCTTATAAGGGTGCGCTGCCTAACAAGTAAGGGTCGGACCTCTACCCTT
>CALCSG010000272.1 GCA_937894085.1 uncultured Gammaproteobacteria bacterium
CACTCCATCAAGTAGTATGAACATGAGGTCATCAATTATCGTGGACACGCTCATTCAGGAAGGTAAAAAACTATTTAAACTATCTCATCATGTCATTATATTTGGAAATAGCCTCGAAGAGGTAGAAGCTGCCTCCATGACAGCACGTAATTTCTGGCGTACAAATCGCTATGAAATTATGGAAGACAAGTCTATACAGATGCCAGTTTTGTTAAATTGCTTACCATTTTGTGGTGACTTTGTATCAAGGAATGACTTACAGCGTCACAAGACTATGACTAGTAAAGAGGCCGCACCCTTACTGCCAATTATGGGGGAGTGGAAAGGTACTGGTACACCGCATATTAATTTAATATCAAGAAATCAACAAATTATGAATTTTAGTTTTCATGATACTGGTTCAAATATGAATGCTGTCACGGCGGCACAATCCGGATCGGGCAAGTCCTTCTTAACCAATGAAATAGTGACCAGTTATTTATCTGAAGGCGCACAAGTATGGATTATTGACGTAGGTCGTTCGTACAAAAATTTATGCGAGGCATTTGAGGGCGATTTCCTTCATTTCGGAGCAAGCTCTAAAGCCTGCATGAATCCATTTCCTCTGGTAGTAAGTCTGGATGGAACGATGGAAACCCGCGCTCCAGACGCAGAATATAATGAAAATGATAATGATGATGACGGTGAAGAAGATGCATTGATTGGTCTCATTGAGGCCATGGCTGCCCCTAATCAGAAGTTAAGTGATTTCCAGATATCATCATTAAAAAGAGTATTCAGTAAGGTGTGGAGAACACATTTTAGAAAAACATCAATAGATCATGTTGCAGATGCCTTACTCGAACATGAAGATATTCGAGTAAAGGATATTGGGAATCAGCTTTATGCATTTACTAGTAAAGGCTCTTATGGGAGATTCTTCAACGGTGAAAATAATGTCAAATTCAATAATCAGCTGACGGTACTAGAATTAGAGGAATTGAAAGGGCGAAAACACCTTCAGCAGGTTGTGTTATTACAGCTTATTTATCAGATACAACAAGAAATGTATCTGGGTGATAGAAGTCGAAAAAAAGTGGTTGTTATAGATGAGGCGTGGGATCTTCTTACCTCAGGTGACGTAGCAAAGTTTATTGAAGCTGGGTATCGTCGGTTCCGTAAATACGGCGGATCAGTAAACATAATCTCTCAATCGGTAAATGATTTATACGACAGCAAAACAGGAAGAGCGATTGCTGAAAACTCTGCAACCACGATATTGCTTGGACAAAAGTCAGAAACAATAGATCAAATTAAACGTGATGGAAAGATACAAATGTCTGACTATCACTTTGAACAATTAAAAACGGTTCATACATTGCAGGGTGTTTATTCTGAGCTTTTTATAATTTCAGAATATGGACGGGGAATAGGGCGATTAATCGTTAATGACTATCAAAAGTTACTCTACTCAACCAAAGCCGAAGATGTCAGTGCAATACAAAAGAAACGTGATCAAGGTATGAATTTGAATGAAGCTATTGTATCAGTATTAAAGGATAGAAAAAATGTAGATCCATCCCTTGGTCAGGTGGCATAAATGGCTAATCTTATTATAACTGCAATAATAGGGGCCATGCTGGGATTTATTTCCAGTGTTGCCTATTTCATGCCCAGGTATGAGGCTGTTATATCTGAATTAAATGCGAGACCACCTATAGTCGTTATAGATATGATTAAATTGGCTGCTGATGCCATACCCTTGAAGGCAGATAGGGCTGTAACAGAAGAACATTTTAAAAATACTCAGAACGTTATTAATAAATATGTTGATTCTGGTTATATCGTTCTCTCAATAGAAGGAGTCATGAAAGCGCCAGATGGAATGATGCTGACCACAGAAGATTTACCTCGCAATAAACATATAACAGCTCCGGAATCATAATCATGATAAGCGAAGAGGTGACTACAGCTCTGGGAAAGTCGATAAAACCGAAGTTAAAGGGGTGTCACTCCTGGTCCAAATTTTGGATAAAGTCACTGACAGTACTGGGTGTGATGATTCTATCCGGATCATTATTTGCTACACGCTACCGTATTGTTGGCGACCCTCAAGAAGTAAGGTGCATTCCGGCTTATTCTGTTTACTTAGTAGACCTTAAGGATATCGATTTAGAGCGTGGCAACCTCTATATGTTTAAGTCAAATGACTTAAGCCCTATCTATGAGAAAGACACCAACATGCTCAAGTATTTAAGAGGTTTGCCTGGAGATACCGTTGAAATACAGGCCAATGAGCAGGTTTTGATAAACGGAAAATATACTGAATTCGGACTTTCCCTGGCTAATGAAAAACTTGGCACAGCTAAGGATGAATTCGTAGGGAGTGCAGAGCTTGCCGATAACCAGTACTGGTTCCTGGGAACATCACCTAAATCATTTGATTCCAGATATTGGGGATCCGTTACAAAGGAGCAGATCGTTGGACGTGCTTACCCGTTATTTTAAAATACTCATCCCGGTATTCATAATTACTTTCTCATCCGTTGGAGCGGACACTTCTGGTTTAACGGATGAAGATAAGGCCTTAAGAGATCTGGCAAAGTCGATCCGTGAACAGTCCAGTGAAATTACGATACCCGTTAATATTCATCAGCGTGAAGCAAAGGCGCAAGCTGAGCAGTTATTCAACAGTTTAAAAGAGCAGCAGCCTGATATATTTGATACTCGAGATAAAAGAAAACGCATAGGCCGCATTCTATTTTTTGCATCACAATCGATGTCATTAGAAGCGATGGAGGATATGTTTACCGCTAGCACGGATCACCTGGATTCGGCTGTAGTTTTTCGAGGTGTGCGTGATCCTGAAAACTTGTCCAAATCTATTATGGAGATTCAACGGATTGCAGCAAGGCAAACCCCGGTTGCCAATGTGATGCTGGATCCTACGTTATATCGAGACTACGGTGTAGACAAAGTTCCTACTATCATCTATCTGGATGAGGACAAGGAAACGGAGATAGCCAGGGTTTCTGGGTTAACACAACCAGACTGGTTGCTTAGACAGGTAAAGTCGGGGGATGGTAAGGATTATGGAGTCAAAGGTTCTGTTCACGACATTCTGGAAAGGGATTTGATCGAGGTTATGAAGGAGCGTGTAGCGATGATTGACTGGGAAGATAAAAAAGAGCAGGCAATTAATAGGTACTGGGATAAGCAGCGTTATCTTGAGTTACCTGGAGCGACCAGGAAACGGACAAGGGAAGTTGATCCATCCATATTGATTTCAGAAGATATCACGGATGCCAATGGCAATGTACTTGTCGCACAAGGCACCATTATAAACCCACTAGAACTTAGACCTTTCACCCAGGCCCTGGTTGTATTTGATCCGCTTGACCCAGTACAAATGAGTCTGGTAGATCAGAAGCTTCCCGAACTAACTAGTAAATATCCAAGAATTACTTTAATCGTAACTCGATTTAATAAAGAAAAGGGATGGGAGTCATATAAAAGCATTACAGAACATTTTGATTCTCCTGTATTTAATTTAACGTCTGAAGTTAAGTCGCGTTTTCAACTTGAATATACACCAGCAATTATTACCGCAGCAAAAAGGCATTTCATTATTGAAGAGCTCACAAAAAGTGAAGATCCAGCGGCGATAGTAAAGGAATAACCATGAAACAATTTATAATATTAGTAGTGTTGCTACTGCCTTTACAGATAAAGATTGCACATGCCGATCCTGGTTGCCAGGATGCAAATGTCATATCAGGATCGCTTATTACTGATATTTGCTGGGATTGCCTGTTACCCATTCGACTGGCAGGCGTGACCATGAGCTCGGGAGGTGAATCAACACCAGCTGATGCCGTAGATGCCCCATTGTGTGTATGTCAGGATAATTTGGGCGTACCGCAACCTGGCGTAACCACATCTATGTGGCAACCTGCCAGACTGGTTGAATTCCAGCGAGTACCAGGTTGCTCATCTGTACTAAATGGGACGGTTTTTCCATTTGATCGTCTTAACCAGGGACATCATCAACGCGGTGGTGAGCAGGGTCCTCAAGGCACCTTTATGCATTACCATTACTACGCATTTCCTTTGCTTGTGATGTTGGATTTATTTGTGAACCCCGGGTGTGTTTCTGACGGGATGATGGATCTAGATCTTTTATACATGTCAGAAGTGGATCCCACCTGGAATAATGACGAACTGGCCTTTTTTGCAAATCCGGAAGCCGCTGCTGTGGCAAATCCCATTGCTATCACTGCTTGTACTGCAGATGCGGTATCTTCTACAGCAGGAACCCCCTTAAATTCAATGTTTTGGTGTGCCGGTACATGGGGCGCAATCTACCCACTGTCAGGCAATCAATACACCATGAGCAGCCTGGTCAAAAATACCAGTTTATTAAAGGTAAAGGTATTAGCGGCCTTGCATCGTCGAGGCCTTGCACGTCGAACAATGGGAACCAGCGCAATGTGTGAACCCGAGATCGATGTCACTCTGGATAAGGACATGTATAAATATACCTTACTCCATCCTATTCCCGAAACCAGTTCTGCTCATGTTACCGGTGAAAGCCCTTTTACCTGGGGAATGGCCAAGACCATCCCCGCAGTTGGTGAAGATTTAATTTATACCATTTGGAAATGGCTCGATTGTTGTAATCGAGATTTTCAGTAAATTGGGGCAAATACTATGTATATTTTGAAAAAAGTACTCTCAGTATTTTTATCATGGCTACTGATCTTGCCTTCAACCCCGATATATGCGGATGCATTTTCAGACCAGGGCCTGGATGCACAACAATTTGGTAGTGAATTAATTGGCAACCTAAGCGGGGCAGATACGAGTTTTAATAATGGCCAAATCACATTGCCGACAATGGATCCTAATACTGGTCAGTTTACCAATACGGCTACCACAACTATTGATGTTAATAACCTCTTTCCGGGCACAAGCTCTACATCAACATCACCTATGACCGATTTTTTTCCGGCAACAGTAACTCCTAGTTCTGGCGCATTAGAATCCGTAAGCGGTGTAGGGGATGATATGGATGATATAGGGAAGTTTTATCAACAGGAGTTATTTTCTGACGCGAACTCTGCAAATCCATCCACAACAGGTTCGGCCTACAAGGTATTAATGGATCGTGCAAATCAACCCGTTGCAGATTTAAGAAATGATCCGGTATTTAATGTAGCGAGAGATGTTTATGCAGACATTGATACGATTTCGCAAGATTTTGCTGATTGTACTACGACGACGACACTGACAAATATTACCAATACCACTCGAATACCGGACTACCAGGATTGTGAACGTATGAGAGACTTTTCACAATCTTGTATCGTTAACCATTTCTATGATGCGAGTATAATTGAGCATCACTCTGGACCCTATAATATATTGCCTATCAATGGACAAAGCTCAATCAATGTCTGGATTGGTCAGGTAGGTGATAATTACTGGACTGGTACCTGTGCGGTTTATGAGGAAGTCACGGAGTATCGTGTTACAAACCCTGCAGCCATAACCAGCGTTAAGCTGGTGAATGCAAAATGGGATGACTATATGCAAATTTGGGTAGGTCCGGCAGGGCAGGAGACAATGGTATGGAGTGGACCAGCCACAACAAGTTATTGGGACTCCAATATAAACGCGTCGGTTACGATTAATGATCCATTCCCACCAGAAACCCTTGGTAACTGTGAATTAAGCACATCATGGAATCA
>CALCSG010000273.1 GCA_937894085.1 uncultured Gammaproteobacteria bacterium
TTTCCTTAACAGTGCAGCTAGGTTAAGTTGCACTTATGAGTTGAATTCGGGTTTTGAATTTAATAACAAAAACTCATATTTTGTATTAGAGTAGAAAGTTGCAGTTATACCTCCTGAAAAGAATACAAGTTGTGTTTCAGTTTCTTCACAATATTTTTTTAGATAATCTAATACATTCTGATCTTCACTTCCAAATGCTGAACGATGCGTGATAATGGTTGAATAGTTATTTAAACTGCGTTTATCAAGCTTTGTTTTATTATCTAAAAAGTCGCTATATTGCTCAACATTAATCCCGGTACCACCTTTAAACTTTAATTGGCGCTCTACCCGGTCTTCTATTAGTAATATTTTTTGCACGTATAAAACCTTAAAATATGAGTAAATCCTAGAGATTTCGATCCTGTATAATTTAAGTTTTCACTTTCAGAATCTGCCGATAAATAGTCGACTCTAAAGCTTTTATCTTTATTTTTTGTCTCAATGCTCCAATCACATAATGACGTAAAATAATTCTTTATATCCTGAAAATTGCCATTTTCAACTTCCTTTTTCATTTCTTCTTTTGTTTTTGAAACATATGAATCTACTTGAGTAATTTTTACATCTATGTGCTCAATATCTGTGATGGCTTCAACTCTTATATTCTTATATTGTTTTTTACTCTCTACTTTAAACTGCTCAAAGATAAGTGTTAACCCATATTTAAAGTTCTCAACATCAGTATAAAAAGAGATGCCTTCAAGATTGATATATTCAACTTCAAACCCATCATCAAATCCAAGCACATCTTCTTCTAGTAGTTCAAATAACGAGACCAGCTTATCATCATCCCTTATTTCAATTTCATTCTTAAATACATCACATATATCATCAAATGAAGTAAGGGTTTTATGGTTTATTTCTTTTTGATAGTGTTTTGGTGATGGAAAATTTATTGCTTTTTTAGCATTTGTTTTTAAATTTTCTTTGCTACTCCATTCTTTAAGCTCAGGAGATGACCACCCAAAGCATAAATTATTCATGCCCCAAGTATTGTCATCATTTAAAGTATCATCAAATAAAAACTTATTTATTTTTGTATGAAGGTTTGGTGACAATACACTTAAATCATTTTCAATTTTTTTATACTCTATTTTTACTTCATTTATGAAACTCTCATATGAACCGTAACTACTCCACTCAAAACTATGGGCCGTATACTTAATTGGGTTATCTTGTGTAAATAGGTTCAATAGCTCTACTAATCGCTTGGGGTAATGATTATCATCTATCTCTATTGGATTTCTAGAAATATAATCAACTTCATATTCAATAGGCTTATTTCCTGACATGCCATGAATAATCTTTTTTGTACTTAGTTCGAAATAGCTATTTCCATTTACATATCTATTTCTTATGTCAGGGTCTTTTTGAAATTTTTCAAATTTATAAAACTCGTCGAAAAATATTGCCTCTTCTCCGTTTACCTTAATTGAATATTTTTCTTCATTGAAATCTAAGTGCCCATGTAGATTTAAAGTACCTTTTTTATGGCATTCTTGAAACAACTCTTCAAGGTATTCCTTACCTATCCCTTTTAATATGCCACTTATAATCTGAGCTATTTCTTTATCATACGACAATAAGGTAAGTCCCATTGCTTCAAAACTCGTTAATACCTTTCTTGTTTTAAGTATTAATTTAATTGCCTCAATATTATTATTATCTATAGCAAAGTTAAGTGCTGAATAACCACCTCCATTTTCTTTCCCTTCACTATCAAAGTTATATAATTGTAGTGTTGTATCCGCTCCATTTTCTAGTAATAGTTTTAATGCTTCGTTTTTCTTCCCCATTACAGCCGCAATTAGTGCGGTATACCCAAATTCATTTTGCTTATCTATCTCTGCATTATGATCTAATAATAACTGCAGTATTTCTATGGAGTAAGCAGCAGCCATCATCAGAGGAAATATAGTTGTAAAGTGCTCTTTAGATTCCAAAATAACGCATGCTTTAGACTCCAAATTAATGTCCGCGCCACTCTGAATTAGTAATTTAGCTATATCGTATCTTCCATCACCCATAGTTTCAATTAAGGGAGTGATGCCATCGAAACCCACTTTATTCATATCAATGTGGTTTTTAATGAGTATTTCTACAATTTCTAATTGATTGAATTGTACCGCAACGCTTAATACGTTAAGCCCATTATATTCCGTATTAGGATCTAAACCCTCTTCAAGCAGTCGTTTTAGTATCTGTTTATGCCCCTTACTAGCAGACAATATTAGGATATCAGCATTAGTTTCTTCACAAAGAATATTAGCGCCATTTTCAGCCAAAATATTCATGATATTATAATTTTTATTGATGAAGGCGGCTTTGAATGCCGTCAAGGTTGAATTATTTTTATAATCATACATATTAACATTAACATCAGCCCCATTTTTAAGTAATACTTTTACAATATTTTCATGATTCTCAAATGCTGCTTTCATCAATGGTGTGACACCATTTGCTGAAAGATTTATATCAGCTTTATGCTGAATTAATAATTTAACTGACTTTATATAACCATAGTCAGCAGCGACAATTAACGCGGTATAACCTTCTGGTGTCTGAATATCTGGATTAGCACCATGTTCAAGTAAATACTTTAAAATTTTGGGATTATCTACAGACACAATTAATGGAGTATAACCATCCTTATTTTGTAAATTGATATCAGCATTTAATTTAATTAAAGGTTGTATTAATTTTATATCCTTACAAAGGCAAGCAATTAAAAGAGGAGAGTTCCCATCTTCATCTTGTTTATTTAGTAACTTAGAAGGTTGATTTAATTTGCTATTTTTAATACTACGTTTTTTCATATTAATAATCTTAGTTTTTTAAATTTAGAGTATTTACCTAGAGTTTAGCTGCCCGTCGAACCTGGTTTTCTCAGACTGATTCTTCTCATTACTATGACTCATTTATTTTTTTATAGCGTGTTTAATTACTCACTAATAATCTTATGGCTATAAATTAGGCTCCCCAATATGATCTCACCTTTACGTCATTAATACCTTTCAAAGACAACAGATCACAAAATAGCTGATAGTGATTAGCTCCACAAATAACTAAAATAGGCCAAATAAGCTCTTGAAGCCTTTTGAACCATTCTTCTTCTCTTGCCCTTTAGGTGTCTTGAATTCTGGATGTATACTCCTTATGATTTTTTGGACTCAAATTTCCCATACTTGGCGGTTCTGATTCTAAGTCATTCATAATCATGAACTCAAAATTTATTTCATGTACCGGTTCAATTTTTAAGTCACCAAGCTCACCCTCTGCAAAATCTACCAACAAATTTTCCAGAGGAGGCAAATAATTAAGTGTTGCGGTCCGGTCTCGCAGTAGGAATGCTGGTTACGCGGCATTCCTACTGCGAGACTATTGTGTCCCAAAATTTTCTTTAAACCCAAAGCAAAGTTATATTACTTCTGTAAGTAGATGAGCTATTTCCGTTACTGCCGGACTGTAAAGAAAATTTAACAATCCAATCAGAAAACTGTAAAGGTTTCTTTACACTTTCGTGATCCATAATTCCCATGGATATATTACCATGTGATAATTATGGACATGTCTATTTTGGCATATTAAGTGCATCAAGATTCGGAATAAATAATAAATGGAAAAGAAATGGAGAGATTAAAGGTAATTTTAGGGACTTCAGTACTTCTCTTCAGCTCTATTATTAATGCTGCAATTATTAATATAACCAACACTGATACATCGCTAAATAATGGGAATTTTGCAGATTTACAGGGACTGGAGTGGCTTTCTCTTGATGAAACTAGAGGTTTATCACGTATTGAGATAGAGGCTAATGTGGGTGGTTTTTTGGATGATAACTGGAGATATGCCAACCAACTTGAGGTATCCCTTTTGTTTTCTTCTATATGGGGAGGGAATCATATAGATGGTTGGTCAGATGACAATTATGATGGAGCGCAATGGTTTAAAGAGAATTTTTCTATGCTGGGATATGATACTTTTCAAGATAATAATTGGATAGAGGGTTCATATACTGATTCTTATAAGACTAATCACGACTATTCAAATTTTATTTATGGTAGTGAAACTGATTGTTTAATAATTTTTGATTGCACCATTTGGGGGAAAATTATATTAATGGAAAGTTATTATAAGGATGTATCTAGTATAAATACAGATAATGGCTCATTATATATTACAGAATCTGGAACTGCTGTTGGTTGGATTAGAGATAGTAGTGCTCATTTAGCCCCATCAAATTACCCCCATAATGAAACGGCTAAGACCTATAGTAATAACTCTGTGGGGAGCTTCCTTGTTCGCGCAACATCTGTACCTGAACCATCAATCATAGCTCTTATATTCACTGGCCTGTTTGGATTAGGTTTTGCGCGCGTAAGTGTCAATCGTAATAACCAGTAACTTTTCGACCCAAAATCGATAGGGTTAGCCTCGATTGATCGTTAAGTTATCGATTTTATCAATGACCGCTTTGATCCATTCTGAAGTCATTCCATGGAAAATTTCGATTGCTTGAAATGGTAATCACCCCAAATCATAACCTCTCACGAATGACCGCTATTAAATAGCTTCCGTCTAATCAGTTGGCGAACACGAACTGCAATCTTTCGATGGGTTTACATCGTGCCGAAGATTCTGCCGTATTTTTGGATAACCCCTTAGGATGAACCTGCTTACGACCTGAATTGAAGTTTTGCTCTACTGCATCATAATGCGATCTCCGCACCATATTACTGAGGTTCCAGAGTAAATAAATCAACATCACTCTCCTTCCCTTTTATTCTTTTTGAAGTATCATTCAAAACGACACTGTCTGAGCGATTTTTAGGCGTCTGTAGAAATCTTTTTTGAGGCTGCCGCAACAATTCGGACATAGCCATCAACCACTCAGTAAAATAAAGACTATTTAGCGAATACTCTACCACCTCGAAATGAAACTGATTATCGCAGAGAAGCCCTCACTGGGAAGAACTATCGCCGATGCTTTGGGAGGTGGCCGCAAAGGGAATGGATGCATCCTCGGTGACAGCTGGACCATCACCTGGGCCTTTGGACATATGTATGAACAGGCGATGCCTGACAGCTACCTTGAAGAGAACGTACCCACCACCAAAAAAGGAACTAAGGTGTGGCGTCTTGAAGATCTCCCCATCATCCCAAAGCGGTGGATACTGAACCCCAGAGGCGATGCTAAACAACAGCTGAATATTATTGCTGGACTACTCAAGAATGCCACTGAAGTTACAAATGCCGGTGACCCAGACCGTGAAGGACAGTTATTGATTGATGAAATATTATTAGAGATGGGATGGAATGGCCCTACACAACGTGTGTGGCTGCAGGATCTCACTCAAAATGGTATACGCAGAGCCTTTAAACAGATTCGCTCCAACAATGATTACAAAGGACTCTACGAAGCAGCTGTGAGCCGTTCCCGTTGCGACTGGTTGTTGGGCATGAATGTGACTCGTGCCTTCACACTGTGCTACCAGAAGGCGGGTGGAGACGGGGTGATCAGCGTTGGACGTGTGCAGACTCCTACCCTTAACCTGATTGTTGAACGAGACCGGCAGATTGAGAATTTTGTCCCCCTTCCTTACTACACTATCAAGACGCTGTTTGACCATAAAAATGGAATTATTACTACCCAGTGGGTTCCCTCTGAGGATGACTCCGATCCTGACG
>CALCSG010000274.1 GCA_937894085.1 uncultured Gammaproteobacteria bacterium
ATCACTTTGCAATAAAGCTAAACGCGCTCTGATAGCATAGGGACATCGTCGAAATGAATACAGGATCATTTACTGATCAGGTTGAGTTTGAAAATTTAATGCGACATCAGCACTGGAACTATCATACTGGACAAAAATGTCTGGGTTACTCCACCAAATATTTTCTGTTTCAAGCTAGGTGTTCCATACCCACCCATCACCAGCAGATCGATATCATTCTCTGCAATTTCATTTAATATGACCGTTGGCACATCGAAGGTTCCTGAGTTTACGCGCTTAGCCACAGCATTCACTTTATGCCTTTGCAAATGTTTAACCATATCATCAGCTAATAGTTCACCTTTAGCCGTTTTATGTTTACCTTCTTTTACCACCAGAATAATCACTTCTTTTATCCCTGCCATTAATGGCAATGCATCATGTACTGCACGCGTAGCTGCCGGTGAACCATCCCAGGCAATCATAGCTTTTTCGCAGGGAATTCGATGAGCACCAATATAAGGCATGAAAAAAATCGGACGACCACTGAGCAAAATTACCTGTTCCGAAATTTGTTCAATAATCGGATGATTTTCATTTTTGGGATTAGCCTGGCGCAATATCAGCAGATCAAAGTTACGCGCATACTGAGCCATTTTACGGACTGCTACGGATTTCTTACCGTGTATAACTCGTGTCGCAACTTCGATCTCTTCACTACTGGCTAATTTAGAAAAATCAGCCACTCTCTGCTCAGCCATTTGTTCTGAAATATTTTTAATAGCTTTTTCATCTTTTACCTTCAGGTGTACCGGTTTATCAGAGGCTAAAGTCACCGCTGTTAAACGAGCCTTATGATTTTTAGCCATTGCAAATGCTGTTTTCACCCGTTCGACATTGGAAGCACCATCATCAATGTACACCAGAATATCTTTATATCGCATAATATTTTCTCGGAAAAATTTAGGCAGTGATTTTGCTTATTTATGGGGATTAAGCAAGGTATTAAAACTAATGAACTAATACATCTAAGCTCGTTTACGCTTGATTATTAGAATACTCTAATATAGAATGTCCCGCAGAATTTAGAGCCTCCTGTAATACCTGAGTGGCATAGCCGCAAATGGTTACTTCAGGAGTCTTCTTACCCCACTATAATTTGGAGACTGGATATGAGTATAGAACGTATGATATTGGCTATTGCAGGTTTGTTTGTTTTTGCTAGCGTAACCCTGGGTGTTTACCATCACTCTTACTGGTTTTTCTTCACTGCTTTTGTCGGATTAAATTTATTCCAGTCAGCTTTTACCGGTTTTTGCCCTCTGGCAATGATACTAAAAGCGTTAGGCTTTAAGTCTGATAAAGCTTCTGCCTAAAACTTTTAATACCCACCGACAGTAAGTCGGTGGGTTAGATTAATGGGTTGAATAACCAAATACCGGCTTAGCTGGAATATTATTCAATTTCAAAATTACCACCTGGCTTCAACTCGAAACTATTTGAGGATTCAACTTCAAACAACATCGAAGACGGTCTACCCCCGATACATCTCATTTGCATAAGTATTTAACTTGATACACTAATCCATTTCCTTTTATCACGTTATAAAGTTTTGTAACTGCACAACGTAATTAAGAAAGCCAAAAGATATTCATCACGAAGAAAAACAAATGACCTTAAAAAGTTATCCAGATAAATCAGCAATTATCATAATTTTGAAAAAAACTTATGACTATATAATGACTTGCCTTCGTGTACTTCGTGACTTCGTGGTGAAAAAATTTTCTAATTGTTCAAATATTGAAACTCGCAGAGTACTATCAACGTTTTATCAGATTTCCCTGGAACAGGAATGTTAACCCTGATTCCTCAACCTGTCAGTGCATAGGCCGACAGGTTGAGAACATTTCCTCATTCCAGGATTTTAAAATCCACTTGAGCTGACTCTATGACAGCCACTTCCACCGCAATTCTTATTCTGCTCGACAGTTCCGCTTTTGCCGCCAATGTGCTTACTCTCAGATTTAAAATCTCTCGAATGACAGGCTGCGCAAAAAGGTGCGTACTGGGATGCAGGCCAGGGAATATTGCTACTGATGGTATTGCCATGACAGCCGGTACAACCAGGATCTCTTCGGTGATCACCCGGATAATCACCCTGTGAACTATGCTTGAAGATAGTTGGTGCCCAGCCATTTGTGGTATGGCACACATCACACTGTTCAGTTGTTGATAAGTGACCATTAGGCTTAAAGGTCGCACCGCCACCATTTACATGGCACTGGTCGCAGTTACCTGCACTGCTTGAATCGTGTGTCCATGTACCGCCTACGAAAGTCGCCGTGGTATGACAAAAATGGCAGTCTAGCGATGTAGATACATGCCCCTGGTTCATACCAGTAGCAGTACTGCCGTCATGGCAGGACTCGCAATTATCCACAATACCCGTGTGATCGAACCCGGCCCCTTTAAAGCTGGTGGTGGTATGGCACACACTGCAATCCTGATTCGTCAGCACATGATCATTAGTTTTGCCGCTGGCAAACACACCGTCATGACAGGATCGGCAATTATCCACTATACCAGCATGGTCAAAAGTCGCAGGAATGAAAGCAGCAGTCACATGACATTGGTTGCAATCCTCATTGGTCGGTACATGGTTGTTATCTTTGCCAATGGTTATCTTGCCATCATGACATGTCGAACAGTTATTGGTTATGCCGGTATGATCATATTTGGCACCCGCGAAAGCTGTAGGGTTATGACATACCGAACAATCTTGAGTGACTGGAATATGATTACCTGACATGCCAGTTGCAGCAACACCATCATGGCACGAAGCGCAGTTATCTACGATGCCGGTATGATCGAAAATAGCATTGCTAAATGTCCCGGGTACGTGACAGGTAGCGCAATCTTCTGTGGTATTAACATGGCCATCATTTTTACCTGTTGCACTGACACCATGACAGGTATCACAACGCTTACCCACAACATCGGGACCTTCATGATCTACGAAAGCTGGAGTAAATCCTGAAATGTTATGGCAGGCATTACAATCCTGCGTGGTAACGATGTGATCATTTGATAACCCCAAAGCACCAAGAGCAACATTGGTTCCATCGTGACAACTAACACAATTACCCGTTATACCTGAATGAGTGAAGATAGTTGGTGCCGCAAAGGTATCTTTCAGATGACAGATGTAACAGTCCTGAGTTGTCGGTATATGGTCTACCACAGCAGCATCCTTACCAGTGGCAAAACGGCCATTGTGACAACCTTCACAGCCAGTATTGATGCCCTGGTGAAAGGTTCCATAAAAGCTGGAGTTCACGAAACCACCGGAATTGGTGTCATTATGACACGCACTACAATCATCCAGAGTCGGAATATGATCTATAATTTTGCCGATAGCGATGTCGCCATCATGGCATGTACTACAGTTATCGGTAATCCCGGAATGGGAGAAGGATGCATTCACAAAGCCACCAGCACTGGTGTCGTTATGGCAGACAGAACAGTCCTCTGTGGTTGGTACGTGATTGTCAGACTTTCCTATACTGATATTGCCATCGTGACAGGACACACAGTTATTAGTGATACCGCTATGATCAAAAGTTGCATCAGCAAAATCAGTCGTGTTATGGCATACCGAACATTGCTCACTGGTTGGTAAATGAGCAAATAGTTTGCCCACAGATATCACATCATTATGGCAGGAATCACAACTGCTTACATCACGACTGGTATGGTCAAAAGTTCCGGTATTAAAATTGCCGGGAGTATGACATTCTGCGCAGTCTTCAGTAGTCACAGGAAGATGATTATCATGCTGGCCTACTGCAGTCACACCATGGCATGAATCACAACGTTTACCGACCACATCGGGACCACTATGATCAACGAAAGCGCCTGTGAAGGTCGTGGTGTTATGACAGTTAGCGCAATCTCTGCCCTGCAAATCAGGGTGATTGCTGACCGTAGCTACACCAATAGCATTAATATCATTATGGCAGGATGAACAGGCTTGCTGCTGCGAGTCAATTACTGAATGATTGAAAACTCCACCCAGATCGAAACTCTGCACAGTATGGCAGACAGCGCAATCGGCCGTAGTTTCGGGGTGTGCAGGGGTTGCAGAAGATTTACCTATAGCAATAGCGTCGTTATGACATGATTCACAGCTATGGCCAACAACATCAGGACCTGTATGATCTACAAATGGCGTGGTAAAAGTTGCGACACTATGGCAAAAGATACATTGAGTATTAGTGTCAGGATGAGGTTCTGGAGGTAAAGGTTTGCCGGTAGCGACCTCACCATTATGACAACGTTTACAGGCACCACCGGTTATATTAGAGTGGTCAAAACTGCCATCTGGTAGCCTGTCAAGAAATGCATCCGTGTTATGGCAGTCATCACATTGCTGTGTAGTCTCAACATGAAATTCTGATTTACCTATGGCTAGTACACCATTATGACAATCACTACAATTTCCGAATACTTCCTGATGATTTACAGAATCAATAATTGCAAAACCTCTTACTGTATGGCAAGTCTGGCATAAGTGACTGGTAGCTGGATGATTGGTAGATTTAGCCTTGATGGGGTTAAAATCATCAATGTGGCAATTGCTGCAATTTGAAGATAAGCCTGCGTGAAAGGGAGCAATGTCCAGCCCATCTACTGTGGCCAGTACATAAGAAATCACCCTTTGACTGGATACACCTTCGGCGCTGACCACTAACTGCACCGAATAGCTTCCTGCAACATCGGCCACGAAACTGGCGGACTCTGATGTGCTATTTAGAAGTTGTACCTGGCTGGAATCAGGTTTCGAAGTAATAGACCAGACATAACTCAGAGGTTCTGTTGAGGTAGAGTATGAAGAACTGCCTGTTAACTGAGCGGACGAACCAACCTGAACCACCGTAATACCTCCTGTAATGGCCTCAATTTCAATATATTTTTCAGCTATCGGAGTTAAAACAGGATCGGTTACAGGATCAGTTACGGAAACTGCCGCGGTATCGGATGAGGACCCTCCACCACAACCTGTGACATTTAATACCAGCATACTCACAAACAGGTAGAGCATTAAAGTTGTTAATTTATTTTTAATCGCCATGGTATATATTACCGTCCAAGTTATGGAATTAATTTGAATCATTTTTTCAAAACTGTGTGCATTAATCAGTACAATCAATCATCAATATTTTCTAATTTGTTCAGTATCGAGAGAACAACATCAAAAAACTCTTTATTTTTCCCTGAAGAATTTGCCTACCTGCAAAATCAACTAATAAATCCAACTATACAGCTAAACAATTTTCATCATATTTTTTTGCGCCAGATGGTCAAAAACTGGCGATAAAATACAAACTATATCCGTTAACAATCTGATGAAAACTATTCCAGGATAAGTTTATAGTTAAATTAATCGGGAATATATTCCCAAACAATATTAAAATCAACCGAATGTGACCAAGTTCACGTTTCTAACAGGGCTTAAAATAAAAATTTAAAATCATCAGATTGATGGATAGAACTACACGGCTTTAACATCCATGTATTTCAATTTACCAGATTAAAAATTCGGCTCAATTTTGCATTTTAAAATATCCTGAAGCCACTTTGCTGGCACTCATTTCTGATTAGGTTATTACCACTAAATCTGGTTACAAATTGTTACAAAGTAATTTTCTGTTGATTGTATAATGCCGTTTATCAACGCCATGGAACCTGTCATACTAAACTGATCACATTTCTGTAAAGCCAAATCTGATCCTCCCGAGTTGGTCAGACTCCTAACACCGATTTCAATTTCTCAGGTATCAAAACATGAGTGCACACGTTTTCAATAGAAAAAAAATTTTATGGATATTACCTCCTATTATTCTCGGTATAGTGACACTGGGCGTGATGAAAAGTGGGAAACAGCCCCCCCCAATTACTGGAAACAGGTGAGACAGTACTAGCTGTACATACCTTGTTGATCCAAAAAACAGACTTTATTCCTGTTGTTCAGGGCTATGGGGTGGTGCAACCCGCCCAGGTGTGGAAATCAATCGCCCAGGTATCCGGGAGAATCATTTCCATGCACCCCCGATTGAAAGACGGTGAAATCATTCAAAAAGGTGATATTTTATTTCAGGTTGATCCGGTCGATTACGAACTAAATCTGGCACAGGCTGAAACCCAACTGGCCGAGCTTGATGTTCAATTGTCGAATACCAGGACATCACTGGAAATCGAACAGAGAAACCTGGCTCTGGCAACCAGAGAACAACAACGCCTGCAACAGCTGGTTAAAAAAGGTGGAGTTTCACAAAGCAGTGCGGATGCCGCCGAACGCACAATGCTAACGTCAACTGCTCAGGTACAAAACCTGAAAAACAGCCTGTCACTGATACCTTCTCAACGAAAATTACAGCAGGCAAAAATTACCCAGGCACAACGGGATCTGGAAAATACACTGGTTAAAGCACCATTCAATTGTCGTATTTCGGCATTAGCGATAGAAGGTGATCAATTTGTCAGCAAAGGGCAGCTGTTATTTTCCGGGGATTCGGTAGACCGGGTAGAAATCATTGCGCAGGTATCGATGTCATCTCTCAAAAACCTGTTCATTGGACAACCTGAAATCCCAAATGGAATTCAGGAAATATCCAGTAATATGTCCAGCATCACCGGCTTTAAACCGACCGTCAAGCTGGATATGGGAAATCAACAGGTCGCCAGCTGGGATGCAAAATTTCTGAGATTCTCAGACAATGTCGACAGTCAGACCCGGACTATGGGTATAGTAGTTGAAGTCGAAAACCCGTTACAGAAAATAATTCCCGGTAAACGCCCTCCCCTGTCTAAGGGCATGTTTGTCGAAGTATCAATCGCCGGACACCCGCAAACCGGGAGCATAGTGATTCCACGTACATCGTTACGAGGTGGAAACGCCTATGTAATTGATAAGGATAATCGTCTGGATATTAGACCTGTACAGAAGAAGTATGATCAAAATAACCTCAGCATAATCTCCAATGGACTTGAAGAAGGCGAATCACTGATATTAACTGATTTAATTCCAGCGGTTATGGGCATGTTGTTAAAGCCGGTTAATTCGACCGACAACAATCTACCAACTGGAGAGTAAGGCAATGATTAAGTGGTTTGCCCTACACCCGACAGCCGCCAACCTGTTTATGTTGTCGATTATAATTCTAGGCCTTATCAGCCTGCCTAATCTGCAACGTGAAACTTTCCCGCGCATTAAAAATGACAAGGTCAGTATTCAGGTTATCTACCCTGGAGCCACCGCTGTAGATGTAGAAGATGCTATCTGCCGCCGACTGGAAGATGCACTGGAAAGCATTGCTGATCTCGATGAAATGCTGTGTGAATCTTCAGAAGGTTTCGGTAAAGCCACCGCCGTCATGCTGGAAGGCAGTGACATGCAATCTTTTCTGGATGATGTCAAATCAGCAGTAGATGGCATCACCGATTTTCCGCAACAGACTGAGTCACCGGTCATAGAAGAACTCGGACGCACAGATTCGGTCATTTCCATCGCTATTACCGGCCCTGCTGACCCGGTCGTTTTAAAAGCCTATGCCGAAGACGTCAAACTGCGTTTGCTGGAAGCAGCAGAAATTGCCAATGTAGTCATCGATGGATTTTCCGATCACCAGATTCGGGTAGAAATTCCGGCTGCCCGTTTACGTCAATACGGCTTATCTTTATCCGATATTGCCAGTGCCATGCAAAGCCATAGCATCAGCACACCGGCAGGACGCCTGGAAAGCCCGCAGGAAGACATTCTGATCCGTTTTGACGACCAGCGAAAAAGTGTCGCACAGGTCAGCGATCTGGTGGTTATATCAGGTAAGACAGGGGCTAATATACGCCTGCGGGATATAGCCACCATTACCGACCGATTTGACCGTGATGAAACCCGTATACTGTTTAATGGACAGCGCGCAGCGATACTTAATATTACTAAAACCCAGTCACAGGACATACTCAACTCCTTATCCGACATTAAATCTTTTCTACTGACAGAGCGTTTGCTGGCACCCAGAGGGCTTAACCTGACTCTCACCCAGGACAGGGCATCCATTGTGCAGGACAGGCTCAATATGATCGTCAGGAATGGCGGCCAGGGTCTGATCGCAGTGTTTTTAATCCTGTGGTTATTTTTTAGCTTCAAGTACAGTTTCTGGGTCACCATGGGATTACCCATTTCTTTCCTTGGTGCACTGTTTGTTATTCCTTTAATTGGCATGACTATCAATATGATCACCCTGGTCGGTCTACTAATAGGTGTCGGACTATTAATGGATGACGCCATTGTTATCGCCGAAAATATTGCGGCACGCCTGGATAAGGGTGAAAAGGCATTGCATGCCGCGATTGCGGGTACTTACCAGGTACTACCCGGCATTTTATCTTCATTTACCACCACGTTACTGGTCTTTGGTTCACTGGCTTTCATTACCGGCGTCATGGGTCAAATTCTGCGCGTCATGCCGATCGTATTGCTTATCGTCATATCGGTGAGCCTGATTGAAGCTTTTCTGATACTACCGAATCATCTGGGGCATAGCCTTAAACATATACAAAACCGAAAAACATCACGCTTCCGTGCCTGGTTTGAAAGTAACTTTGCCTATTTTCGCGATAAACTGTTTGCGCCGTTACTGGATAAAGCTATCTCCTATCGTTACATGACACTCGGCATCGTCATCATGTTAATTATCCTGTCGATTGCACTACCTGTTTCCGGAAAGTTAAAATTTGTCGGTTTTCCTACTGTAGAAGGCGATATTATCGAAGCCCGTTTGTTACTACCCCAGGGCACACCACTTTCCACCACCGAAAAACTGGTGAAACAGATAACGCTGGCGGCTGCAAACGTCAACCAAAAATTTAAATCGATTCAGCCGGATGGTCAGGATTTGCTACAAAACAGCACGATTATCTACGGCCAGAATCCGGATGCCTATGAATCCGGCCCGCATGTTGCTCGCATTATTGTCGACCTGTTAGGAGCAGAAATTCGACACACCAGTCTGGATGAATTTCGTGATGCCTGGCGCCAGCAACTGGGTGATATGCCTGGTGTTATCGCATTAAAATTTACTGAGCCGACAATTGGCCCGGGGGGTAGAGCCATTGAAATAAGACTGGAAGGTGAAGATCTAAGGCAACTGAAACTGGCTTCGTATGAACTTCAGAACTGGTTAAACAGTTATTCCGGCGTGGTAGATGTCAGTGATGATTTACGACCCGGTAAACGCGAATTACAACTACGCATGTTACCCTCCGCAGGTGTTCTCGGAGTGAATGCACAGATGGTTTCCAACCAGATTCGAGCGGCTTTCCAGGGCATTCAGATTGATGAATTCCCAGTGGGCTCAGAAACCTATGAGGTTGATTTAAGTCTGGCTGCAGAGGACCGTACTTCAGCCAGTGACCTGGAACAGTTAACCATCACCGGACCAGGTGGCAGCCAGATTCCCTTACTGAATGTAGCGAATATCGAGGAAGTCAGAGGCTGGGCACGGATAAACCGGATTGACCGTAAACGAACTATTACCGTGTATGGCGATGTACAGCGTGAAAAAGCCAATGCACAGGAGTTACTCAGTCTCGCCGCAAAACAGATTTACCCGAAAATTCTGCAGGATTTTCCCGGGGTAAAAATTGACATCGAAGGTGAAACTCAAAACTCAGCCAAAACCGGTCAATCAATCGTACGTAATGTCGTGCTAGGGCTGATCGGCGTGTACATATTGCTGGCATTACAATTTCGCGGTTATGCTGCACCGCTCACCGTAATGGTTGTCATACCTTCTGCATTAATAGGTGTTATGTTTGGCCATTACGCGCTGGGTCTGGATCTGACCATGCCCAGCATCATCGGTATGGCATCACTATTTGGAGTGGTAGTTAATGACTCTATCCTGTTAGTGGTGTTTATCCGCGAAGAGCGTAACAATGGCATTGAAACCTTTGCGGCCGCAAAACTTGCCGGTATCAGTCGCTTTAGACCTATATTATTAACTTCTATCACAACGATTGCGGGATTGACCCCGTTACTGGCAGAAACCAGCATGCAGGCCCAGATACTCATCCCGCTGGCTGCAAGCCTGGCTTTTGGACTGACATCTGCCACCATCACAGCACTTTTCCTGGTGCCTGCACTGTATTGCGTACTGGATGATTTTAATTTACTGGGGCAGTTACACGCCGAAGATGAAGATGCTGTATAAACTTAAATCAGGCCCTGCCAATTTTAGCGAAGCTGGATTAAAACATTTATCAGACTTAAAGGACTTTTAAAAAAACTTAAAATTAAACGGTAGCAGACTGATACCCAGTAGTATCAGTCTGATATTCAGCATCAGGCCTTGCAGGACATATCCTGGCCACAACACATCGGTGACTTTATTTTGCCATGACCATCCGGACATTCTGATACATGCACGGTTTTACCATCATCGGTGGTAATAGTGCTATGCACAAGCTCTTTTCCACAGGTGCCGCAGGTCATTGATCCGACACTCATTCCACAGATTTCACATACGTAAGCTGACATTTATTTCTCCTGGTTTATGGTAAATTAACCCATTAAATGGATTTTACTAACTTACTCGGAATGATACCCTAGTATTCCACAAAAACATCAGTGTTTTACTGGCACAATTAGTAAAAAATAAATACAGGTTAGCTCAAGCATGTATTATTTGATGTTAAAAGTGTACATTTCCACCTCAGAGCAATATGATTAATACACAAACTAACAAACTAACAAACTAACAAACTAAATGAAAATTATTAGATGTTTTGAGCAATCAGACACATTACTTTATTTTTTTCCAAATAATATAACGCCATATATAAATCGTTAAGGTAGTAACCATGAGTGATAACGTGACTTTTTTAAACATGGATGATGACGAAGATAGAACCGTCTTTCAAACTGAAGAAGATTTAAAAAAGATTGAAACTGAAATAGCAGGTCTGACAGATGATGATACCACTGAAGTCGAAGTGACCCATCAAATGACAACACCTAAAATAACAACCACTAACCGTCCTTATTGGCAGGAAGTTTTTGGTTAACAGTTCTGCTAGCTGACAGAAAATAGTCTGAACAAATTGTTCCTGAAACACCTCTGTTCAAGACTAAAATGTCTAAGCCATGGATGGCTGTGGTTAGTGGTTAGTAGCCCATGGACGGGCGTAGGTACGACTACATGGAAGCAGGAGGTAGAGCGACAAGGAGTTAAAGCCGAGAGTTTACACAAATTTATCAGTTGCCTGCAGGCACTTAAACTTTCGTAAATTGACCATTTTTGAACACAAATGAGGCGTATTTCAGGGATTAGCCGACTAGTAACAATAATCATTTCTAAAAATTGAATACAGGAACAGGCTTAAAAAATGTCCAGTAGCAAGCTGGTATTACTCATTATATTGACAGTGCTAGGCCTCGGATTTATCTGGTCATATTTATCACCTGAATCCGATAAAATCGACAGCCAGGTCATTCCGCAAAATAGTAGTGCTCAATCATATACTGACTTATTAAACCGCATACAGTCGCTTGAAAGTGAATGGCTCGAACAGCAGACTTTACACCAGCAACAGGAGTTGAGGATTAGCGAACTTGAACAAAAGTTAACCGCCAGTATGCTTAACCCCGCGGCAAACTCAGTGATTGACCCCCCACCTGGAACAGGACGAATCTTTCTCAAACTCTATTAAACCACCCACACTGCAGGATAAACTGCTTAATTCAAATATACCTCTGGATACTATCCAGCGAATTGAACAACAGATAGGACAGAATCGCCTGGCTCGTTTGCAATTACGTGACCAGGC
>CALCSG010000275.1 GCA_937894085.1 uncultured Gammaproteobacteria bacterium
CCTGCAGGCCGTTAAAATGGATACCCGCCTCGGCTCTGGCTTCCTGCTTCGCTCTCGACAATAGCTCCTTGCATTGTTCTACCTACGCCCATCCCTGGGCTAGTACCTTCTGCATCCATGCAGTCGTACGCGGGCATGACGACAAAAGACCTTAACTTAGCGGCATTGGGTCTGTCCCTATCTATATGCTCAGTTTTTTTTGTGCGACGAATATCGTATGGCGACTGCCCTTACCCGGACGGGCTCTCACCGTGCGCTCCTGGACATTAAACCCGGTTTTTTTAAGCCTACTGGTGAATATCGGATTTGCCCTGGCCGACCAGATGGCGACTATGCCTTCGGGCCTGAGTTTTTTGTACATGCTTTTTAAACCCGCCAGTGAGTAAAGCCATTCGTTATCGGAATGAGTCATTGCCTCGGGGCCATTATCAACATCGAGCAGGATCGCATCAAATTTACCTGGTTGCTGCTTTAATAGATCTGCCACATCGCCCAGGTGTACGCGAGTACGTTTATCCTCTACAGGTCGTCCCGCACACTGCCCCAGAAGTCCATGATTCCATTCCACTACTGCAGGTACCAGTTCAGCCACGACCACCCTGGCCGACACCCCGACGGTTTTCAGCACTGCCGCCAACGTGAAGCCCATTCCAAGGCCACCGACGAGTACCTGTGCATTTTCGACGATGCTTAGACGGCTACAGGCGAATTTCGCTAATTCCTCTTCTGAGTGGTGCATGCGGCTATTCATCAGATCGCCAGGCACCCCGGAAATGCGAATAGCAAAATCGTCAGCGCGCTGCGATAGAGTAAGTTCAATATCGCTACCGGGAATAGAACTGCTGTCGATTGTTATCCAGTGATCCATGGGGCTATTAAAATTGTCTCTAATTACACGATGCGCACGATATCATGGAAAATAGGGGGAAAGTACACCTTCTTGAATTGCACCCACTATTGATCCAGGTAAGTGCTTTATTTTCATTTCAGATTAACCCACCAAATAAGATTGAAACGCCGGGTTCGGACTCTGTCGAAATATCCCTGAAAAACATTTTTCGGCATCGGTTACGACCGGTGCATCGGTTAATTCGAGAACGTTTTTTTCGGGCGCAGTGTAGAAGTTGTGGGAGCACTTCGGTAACACTTCAAATATATCAGGATTTAGTAACTGCCTTCCCCGGCTAAATTCAGGATACTTACTGGTACGTTTTAGCTGTCATTCTCATGGGGTGACTCAGACATCTTGTTAGTGCTGTTGCTATTAATGGTTTTTCAGGTGAACTCAAGCCTTCACCGCTATTTGATATAACTTAGCTATACTCTACATTCAATTGAGGCAATCCGACTAGTCACTATTGTCTAAAGGTTGTTGATAACAACCACTCCTGATTCAGGCTTAACATTTATTTATGAAAAAATGATATATGTTAACTAGTATTAGGCTTACTAACTGGATAAATCAAATCAATTCGTTACGTCACTTATGTGATATGACTAACTGGAGTATTTGTAGTCTAATGAAACCTAAAATACAGGCACTTGATCGGGAACGTGAACTGCCAGATGACTCTTATATCGTATCTAAAACGGATATGAAGGGTAGAATCATTTATGCTAACCGCATTTTTCAGGATATGGCCCAATACACTGAAAAAGAATTGCTAAATATTCAGCACAATATTATTCGTCATCCGGATATGCCCAGGGGAGCATTTAAGCTGGTCTGGGATACTATAGCGAGTGGGCAGGAAGTCTTTGCGTATGTTAAAAATCTGGCTAAAGATGGGAAGTATTATTGGGTATTTGCGAATATTACTCCGGATAGAGATGCGAAGGGTGCCATTACGGGTTACCTCTCGGTAAGGCGAAAGCCCAGACGAGATGCTCTAGCGATTATTGAACCTATTTATCATCAAATGCTCAGCATTGAGCAACAATACCCAGCTAAAACGCAGATGGATTACTCCATTGGTTTTTTTGTAGACGCATTATCCAGTAAAGGAGTAAGTTATGAAGAATTTATCCTTTCAATCTAAGTTCAAACTGCTTATTCATGGGTTTAACTTATTAATTTTTTTACTGCTCATAACCACTTTCATCCAGCATGGATTTAATATCTGGTATATGGCTTTCTGGGCTATCGCCAGTGCTTACGGAATATATGCACTGGTATTAATCAGGCGACCATTTCAGATGATTGAAGCTATAACCCTGGTTATGAAAGATGCCAGTAATGGTCATTTTGGACGTAGAATTACTAACATTAGCGTTGGCGGTGAATTTTACCTGATGTCATGGTACATCAACGACATGCTTGACCAGATTGAACCCTTCTTTCGCGAAGTTGATAGCACATTTAACCACACATCTATGGGGAAATTTTTTAGAAAAACCCAGCCTGATGGTCTGCATGGTAATTTCAAGGAAACACTCTCTAGAATTAATGAAGCGCTACTGTTAATGGAGTCAAATGCCACCTACGTAAATCGAAATGAATTACTATCCAGGTTAAGTGATCTTAATATCAGAAAAATGTTATCCAATTTGAAATTGAACCAAAAGGACATGATGAATGTTACTGAACAAATGACATCTGTCGTCAATATTGCTCAAAAAAATACTCACGAGGTAGAAAATGCTCAGCAGGCAGTAGTGCGCATCATTGATGATCTTGATCATATCATGAGCAGAGTAGATACAACGAGTGACGCCATCAAGCAACTCAATGAAAATAGCGACAAGATGAATGAGGTTATCAATATGATTGCAGGAGTTGCCGATCAAACTAATTTGTTAGCGCTTAATGCCGCAATTGAGGCTGCCAGGGCTGGTGAACATGGCCGAGGTTTTGCCGTGGTAGCTGATGAAGTACGAAATCTTGCTGCCAATACTAAAAAAGCGACAGATGAAATTACCAGTATTATTGCTAAAATTACAGTTGATACACAAAAAATGCTTGTCGATTCTGAACAAATGAGAAAAATGACAAAGGATTCGCAATCTGAAGTGATAAATTTTGAACAAAAATTTTCAGAATTCTCCCGTTCTTCTCAACAAACTTATGACAAAATCAGCTATGCCGAAAAGGTGAACTTCGCTTCTTTAGTCAAGATAGACCATCTTTTATTCAAACAAAATGGTTATATGGCAATGACTACTGGAAATACTTCAGAAGAAGCTTTAGCTGCAAGTGTTGACCATAATAATTGCAGACTCGGTAAATGGTATTACGAAGGAGAAGGTCAGCAAAATTTTAGGCAATCCAGTGCCTTCAAAGAACTGGAGTTACCACATGAAAAAGTACATAACTCTATTCATAAAATAATCGAGCTGATTGGAGAAGACTGGCAACATAATTCCGCTATTACAGAAGAAATTATTAAGTCCTTTGAGTCGGCAGAAATGTATAGTGATCAGGTAATGAATATTCTTGACCGGATTATTCAAAAGAGTGAATGATTTAATTTAACCAGTGTCGTCATGTATTAAAAGCTCCAGTAGAGCAAACCCGCGTCTACACTCGCCACAGACCTACCTGTTAAAGTAGCCTTGTTGAATAGCACTCAAAACTGACCCAGGATTTGCACCGAGGTTTGACCCGTTTTTTGATAAAACCTGCTTATACAGTGACAGCCTTTATACCAGGTGGGTCAAAATAAAATGCAAATAAAGTATACATTTGGCTCAATAATTGATGCAATTCAACACATTCACCTTCTAAAGAAACAAATAGATAATGGCTAAACTTATTTTTAAACTTAAATCGGTGCCTTCTGACGAAGCCGATGATATAAAAAATCTGCTAACCGAAAATAAAATAGATTTTTACGAGTCACCTGCCGGCAACTGGGAGATATCCCTGCACGCACTCTGGTTAAATGATGAAGCTCAATGTATTCAGGCAAAACAACTAATTGATGAATACCAGCTTAAAAGAAGCCAGCGAATAAGGCTAGAAACACAGCAGAAAATAGATAAAGGTGAGTTTGAAACATTTTTTCAGCGACTACTAAGCAGGCCGGTTCAGTTTATTATTCTTCTAGCTATTATACTTTTTATACTTTATTTATCTATCATGCCTTTTCTCGGAATTGGCCAGGTATAAAAACCAAACTTTCATATGCCAAACGGCAATGCCACGTCCAACAATTACTTAGTTTCTATGATATCGACTACATTTGCTAACCGCTAATACACTCTGTGCATCCTGCACCCACTGCATAATCATGTCCATATACAAATACGCTCCTGTGCATCCTGCACTCGCTGCATAAGTATGTCCATATACAAATACGCTCCTGTGCATCCTGCACTCGCTGCATAAGTATGTCCATATACAAAAAAATAAGGTAATGGCTGTTCCCTTACCATTTTTTTGTAGACTGGAAGTACTTATACAACGAACTCAGGAATGCGTAAGAGCAGTGTTTAGCTTAGCCGGTATGGATACTGAAACGATTCCACCCGAAAAAGTAACAGTCGTAGGTTCAGCTCCTACCGAGCCCACCAATTTTTCCTTATGAAATCAACTCTTTACGTCATTTTTAGCACGAATCGGTGGACTATATGTCTATGGCGAATGGTGATGGGTTTTGGTTTGTAAAGAAATTTTTTTTGAAAATCTTCTTTACATAGATACTGCCAGTCATAGTGTCATTGAATTGATTCATTTACTTCCGGTATCTCTTCAAGTACAGCTCGAATGAGTTTTTCGAACAACTCAAGATTTTCTTTGCCGAACCTTACTGAAGCACTCCAAATTAAATTTTCTCCTTCTATCCAGTATTCATCATTATCATCAGGCTGGCCATCATCAGAAGACAGCAACAAAACGTCGCATTCAGTTTCAATGAAGTCGTATAAATCACGCATTTTACTGCGAAAAGCTATTTCAGTAATGGCAATCCAGTCCTCCATTGCATATTCAATCCACGTTTCACCTGCTGCATTGTCTTCACAGGAACTGAATGTTGAAAAGTCTTTATCCCATAGAAACTGGATTAGACTTTGTAACTTTTCATCCACAGTGAATATCTCTTTATCTTCGAAGGTTATTGGTGCTTGATTGTGTTCCATGTCAGTTCTCATCTAATCTAGAATGTGTCATATATAAATTAACCCAAAATTGGGAATATCAATCTGTAGTTTAACATTTTCCGCCTTAATTAGCCCTAATTGCCGAAGCCCTGCCCTGGCACCCCAACTTCGGCCAAAAATGCGTATTCTCCCTGACTCACTACTGGCTCAAGAGCTGCCTGGAGTGACCGCTTCGGGAAAAAATTCGGGGCCATCCAAGCTACCATGTACCTTTATAACTGAGATTCATTTGTCCTTTGACAGCGCCGATTCTCGAAAGAAATTTGCATATTCCTGGTCTTCACCGAATACATGATCAAGAAACCACATTTTTATTTCATGAAGAACTTCCTGATCAAGATTATTTGCGCACCCGTTTGAAAAAGTACACCTAAGCGAGGTGAAATATGACATCTGTACGGTATGCTCCCGTTTATGTTCCAGGAAATCAGGGTAACTAATCGAACTCATGAATTCCTCTTCCCTGGCAAAGTGTTTACGGATATGGGTTATGAGCGCATCGAAACGGATAAGAACAATCTCGTGTACTGAAATATCCTGATGGTCTATTAAGGGATGATTTTTATCAGTGTCTGTGGGGTGTTTTACGTTGTCGGCTAATCGGTTCAGTAGCCGAACCATTTCCTTGTGATCCTCATCCATTGGATCGATGTGTAATAACCATTGGTCCCGCCAGACCAGGAGCTCAGCCATGAGTTGATTCACGATTGATCAGGTGCACCCGAAAAATTGGTAAGTAGATGCAGAAAGAGCTTTCCATAGGTATCTCATTCTTTAAAAAAGTATAAAACCAGATTTTCATATTACGATCTTAGACATATTATCCAGCAATGACTCAATATCTCAGATATCAGAAAAGTTCTATTAACCCAAACTTCTTTTAACATCCACATGCGTTATTTGTAAAAACCGGAATGTCACTATCGAACAGTACTGGGATGCAACCTGTAGGTCAATTTCTAAATTTGTTACTCAAATATTTATCAGCGTATAGGTACGTTACCAGCGATGGTTCATTGCAAAATAATTCCTGATTAGGTACAAAGCTCCGATGAATTTAAAACCAATAATAAACTTGATCAAAATCATAAAGTTTGAACAATCTCAGCAGCATAAAAATCATTCAATATCGAAACAACTGTCATTGCATCTCCTGTTTCGGTTAACGGTGCGTCATACACCACTTCTCCGGCACTCTTTAAGCCGGAATCCATTACAGACATGCACTTGTTGAAGTTTTGGCTACGTTATCATTGGAATCCCGCTAAAAGCATGCGGGAATGACGGTATTATGTAAATTTTGCTGGCGGAAAGAAAATCGTTATTTTAATTGGCCTCTGAGGAAAAGTATGGGTAATGTATAAACATTTATCGATCGGTCACGCAGGTGACGTTGGTAAAGGCCCGGATTTCGACAGAGTCTTAGAGGTAATGAGGGAATTTTAAAAATACTGTTTAAAACAGGCTATATTAGCCTTTTAGGAAACACAATTTTTTACATGAAAACATTAAACCTGACCATATTGTGCGGATTATTTCTGGTTAGTTATCCGGCTTACTCTGGCAGCATCATAAAATGTGAAGGAGCTGATGGCTCTATCACTTTTGCGGATACTCGCTGCCCTGCTAACCAGGTACAGACCGCTAAAAAAACTTATCAACAACGTAAAGCAGTCAAACAGACGTCACAAAAAAATCTGGAGAAAGCCGCCGAGTTTCCCGATGATGGCTCTACTCCCCGCATGTCGGGGTATTTTGTCCAGTCTCAACTGGCTCAGGTTTTTAGTTCAATAATGCCGATTAAACTCAGCATGACAGAATACTTTATGGTTTCCGGTCGCTGGCCCGAAAAATTACAGGATATGAGATTTAATCCCGCAGACATGACAAGCTCATTAATTGATGCCACTGAATTAGATAGACAGGGACGATTAAATATTAAACTGAATAAACAGTTCGGCGAAAACAAGGCCATCTGGTTATATCCTAAAATGGTCATGGGCGGCACTCAGATTGAATGGTTATGTTATGCAAATTTTCCAAAAAACATACTTTCAAACCCGGTCGGTCAGGAGTTATGCAGTTCCAGGTATTTTTAATAAATCATCAACCACTAATACCAGGTAATAGACCACATAACTAGAGCTATCAAGCCTTCTAAAATCTTCTAAAGATAGTACTTTGCCTTTTGGCGTACCTTTGCGCTGTCCTTTTCCTCCGCCTGTCGTTCGATGCTTTTCGTTTTCGTCTTCTTACTCCACTGCCGCTAATGCCTCACTAAATTCTGTTGAACTAATAACTTAATCCATCATGTTCAACGCCATGGCAATTCAAATAGCAAGTTCCTCTATATTGGCCGTTATCGATCCAGGTAGGCTGGGTATAGGTACCGAATCCGGTAATACTCAAGGCCTGACCGGCGACATTCGAAAAAGTCAAAAAGTTTATAAGATGTGGGTATTCGGCTGAACCATGGGGATCATGACAGCTTATGCATGACATTTGTTTATCGAGGTGTTTTTTATGTTTAAAAGAAACATCACTGTAAAGATTGGTAGAATCGTGGCATTTGAAACAAAGGGCGTTATTGGATGTAATAAAGTTTGTAACCGGATCAAAACTGTAAGACAGCGCCAGAATTCCCTCATACTGTGAACCATGCGGACCGGAGGGACCTACTCCGCCTGCAGCTGGAGAGTCGTTACTGTTGTGACAATCGCCGCAGTACATTTGACTGCTGACTGTATCCAGAGGTATATCATTACGCAGACTTGGCACTTCACTATTATTACTGGAATTATTTGCATAAACAGGATGATATGAGATCAACGATGGGTTACCCGGATCGAATTTATCGCGAAGATTATAAACTCCATCCTGTCGTACCATTTGATAATTGTCGGCGCTGGAACAACGACTATTCTCACAGGCACTGTTTCCGGGTACACCATGACACTTAAAACAAACCTCATATTCGAATTCTGCCTCTGATTTCACACTCCCGCTAATATCGATTCCAGTGACGCCGGCAAAACTACCATTCGCAAGCGGTGGCGAGGTGTAATTTGAACTCTGCGGCATACCTGGGTTAAAAGAAATCATGGCTGGCGAATCATAATTAGCATGAGGGTTATGACAGTCTTCACATTCCACATGCAGGTTCATGGTTAATGGATTCTCGAGTTGAGCACTGTCATGATCGATATTGGGGGTTATGTCAACCGGGTGGCGATAGAACTTCTGAAATTGTGCCTGAATATCATTCGGCATGATAGTTCCATCGTGACAACGGTAACAGGTTGATTCCTCCTGATCTTTCACTAACCTGACTGGCGTAGAAGCATTATGAGGTGTATGGCAGTTCATACATGAATTTTCACTAACGTTCTGCCCTTTCCATTCGTCTTTACGTTCGATCCAGGGGTCTGAAGTTCCCACAGGAGAAGCATTTGAACTGGAATGAGTACTATTGACCCAGTCCCAGTTCAAGCCGGAAGCAGCATGGCAGGTGATGCACAATTCACCGTTCAAAGTTGTTTTATGCAGAAACGGAGGGAACGTATTGTCATGCGAATCATGACAGGATGTGCAGTGCAATTCGTTATTTAACAGGGGTAAATCTATGGTAGCCGGGTGAACAAGATCTGTGTCGCTGGTACTTAATGCAGCATCGTAAATTATGGATACCGGGTGATCGTTGCTTAGATCAGTGCCAAGCCAGGCCCTGCCGGTTAGAGTCGTATTGTTCAGGTTATCGGTTTCACCCGGAGTTCCGATCCGGCTATTCGCTAAATCTCCCAGCGCAATTGTACCGTCATGACACGAAAGACAATGAATCGAAGAAGCACTTAGCGAACCCGGTGATGCATCCAGGGTACTACTTTGATAATTAACATGGCCTCCCGAAGAGTTTCTGTTCCATAAAGGCGCATCAGCTTTTGCA
>CALCSG010000276.1 GCA_937894085.1 uncultured Gammaproteobacteria bacterium
ATGATTTCCGATTTCGAGCGATTTGAACATTTTTATCAATGGCTGCTAACGCCACTTCAGAGACGGAGATTACAAACTGTCAGGACTGGCTGGTTAGGGTCGACAGTACTCATCGAAGGTCAGAATGTTAACGGCTCCTTCCTGGAAGCGGTTGTTCCAGATTTCTGCTCGTAAGTCGCTGGTGCCAAATTCGGTCATTTGAATCGTCTTAAAAATTCGCTCTTAGATTGCTGACTGTCCCATGCTGAAAGTAACAATCTTGCTATTCAATAATATTGTACCTTACAATCGGGATTGAGAAACTAAAATTAAAAAACCGGGAGATGACGTGGATCCTATTCAATTTGTATGGCTGATGGGCTTTGGTACGCTTATCGGTGGCGGCATACTCGGCGCCATCGCATACCGAAACCTGAATCCGGCCAGTAAAGATGCGAGCAACCTCAAGGCTGAGCTTGATCAAGTCAAAAAGGAGATGGAAAGCTACAAAGCCAATGTCAACAGTCACTTCGATAAAACCTCGGAACTGGTTAATGAATTAACCCAAGATTATGTCAAGGTATACAAGCACCTTGCCGAGGGTGCTCAGGAGCTAGGTGATGGTAGAGAATTCGCCCACGTACTCGAGCAGCATCAGGGCAAGATCCTGATTTCGGTCGAAAGTGAGCCATCGGTGCAGGATAACATCGTCAGTGAAGTGAAAACAGATTCACAGGAACCCCGACAGGCAGGGGGAGAGCCACTCGATTTCGCGGTCACGCAGGAGAGTACTTCCGGAGTTGGCGCTGTTGATATAGCTGCCGACTTAAAAGTTGAGCAAAGTGCTGACGCGGCTGAATTGGGGGAGGACAGCGGCGGCGATACAACAAAACAGTCGGTAGGTTATGTCAAACAATAGCAAGCAGTTGCATCTGCCTCTGACAAACCTTAACGCAGTTCTAAATCGATATAGTTTCTACTAATTGAATTAACATCCTTCTCATCATTTGAGTATAAGTGCGTTAATGGCATTAGCTAAGTTTTCTTGTAGGTCCTGTTTGGGTCGGTTGTGAACCTTCGAGTGGTAACCACTGAATGCCGGCTTCCTGGAAGCGGCCATTAATCAAACCATCCCAAATGGCCCAGTCGTGCTGTGAGTTTAACTATTCTCGTATACTGGATTTTACAGACTCCGTAAAACCCCGTTAAATGAGTGTCTGTAGAATTCACTGTAGGGGCAAGTTACCCAAAATGAAATGTTAACGAATATAACCATGGAAAAGAATGCAAAGCCAAGCTTATGTCTGTTTGCGTGCTTAATTGCAGCAATATTCCAATTGGCTTCTTGTTCGGAAAGAGAATCATATATGGATGCTTATAATGGATGCAGAAACTTACCGGGTCATGATTCAGTGAAGTTTCTACTGTGTCCCCGCCTGGCAGAACTAATGGAGAGAGAGCAAGAGCTTAAGGAAAAGCTAGAGATGATCAAAAGTGAACAAGAAAATATTATTATCGCTATTTCAAATAGTAACCAAGAGCTACCCTAACAAATATGAGCTGATTTCTTGTCAATTGGCATTAATAAATTATTTCGGTCACTTTAGTGGCCAAAATTAAATCACACGCAAAAATCGGTCACTTCATCTGTCATGGTAGCTGTCAAGTCAGGCACTTACAGCAAATACATATAGAGGATCTCTTATTGCGGTCTCACCGCTGCCTGAATGTATTATTAGTCCATTAACTGGTTACAGGGTCACTAGAAATTCATCGGTTAACCTTGCTCTGGCACTATTCAAGAAAGTGGTTTACTCAAGCTTCAAGCATCCAGTTAGTTGCAGGCTCAGGTGTGTGATGCATAAACGGGTATTGAGATATTTTTCAGTGATAAAAACTACCTGTTTTTTAACATTCAACCGTATCGTCCAGTTATGTGTCCAGCCCACCCCATTGAGTGGCTAACTCTTTAAAAACTTGTTTTCATCAAATACCGTCTCATTCCTCAACATGAAATAGACGCAACGCCCCAGCTTGTTGGCCAGCAAGGAAAGTGCCTTCGCTTTACTCATGCGTTTTTGTAGCATCAATAAAAAATTCTTTGCCTTATCATTTTCACGAAGGTAAAGAACATCCGCTTCAGAGAATGCCCACTTTAAATGGGCATTGCCTATTTTATTGCCCTGAGGGTATTAAAGGGTCAGGTATTAAAGAGTCTTGCCGTACAATAACTACTTACTTTTAGCTTTAACGCTAAATGGCCGGTTACGCTACACCTCGGCCAGTCCCTACGGCTTGTAAGGAATGGCTGGTATGGGTCCGACTGCTAACATTCATGGTTCGTCTGGTAAACGGCGAGTCCAAAGGACTAACCAGTCACTCTCGAATCTGATAATTAAAAATCATGTCCCCAGAATTCCGTCGAACTGCCTTGTCTCTGTCATAACCCGGCCCGTCTACATTATCGACTTTAATGCAGTTTGAATGTAGATTTCACGCAGTTTTCTGGTTAGTTTTCCCGGTTTCCCATCAGCTATTTTTTTGCCATCTATTGATGTGACGGGCATGACAAACGCCGTTGCTGAGGAAATGAAAGCTTCTGCGGCATTATGTGCTTCTTCTACACTGAATGGCCTTTCTTCAATGCGAATGCTTTCTTCTGCGGCCAGTTTTAATACGGCCTTGCGAGTGATGCCGGCAAGAATTTCTGTGCCTAACTGACGGGTAACCAGTGTTCCGTCCGCTTTAATGATATAGGCATTATTAGAGCTGCCTTCGGTGATAAAACCGTCTTCAATCATCCAGGCGTCATCAGCTCCGGCACTTTTAGCAAGCATCTTTGCCATGCAGGGTGCCAGCAGGCCGGTGGTTTTAATGTCTCGACGCTGCCAGCGTATATCCGCAGTCGTAATGACAGAAATGCCGGTCAGTGCCTGTGGATTGTCGATTACATTTTTGCTCTGGGTAAACATCACCAGTGAGGGTTTTACTCCTGCGGGGTAGGCAAAGTCGCGGTCGGCGGCTCCCCGGGTGATCTGCAGGTAAACCAGTCCTTCCTGCAGATTATTTTTTTCAATCAATGCAGTCTGTATCTGTTGAATTTGATCATCTGTTACCGGGGCTTCCATCGCTAATTCACTCAGCGACCTTTTTAAGCGGGTCAGGTGCCCCTGATTATCGATCAGTTTCCCCTGTAAAACGGATGAGACTTCATACACACCATCGGCGAATAAAAAACCTCGATCAAATACGGAGATTTTTGCCTGTTCTTCTGCTACATATTCGCCATTGACGTATACAATTCTGCTCATACTATTTCCTCAATAATTTTGTTGGGAGTCTGTCGGACTTAGGGGTTATCCCCACAGTGCGGGCGTTGCCGGGAAGATAAATCCATTCTCGAACAGCATTCCCTGATCACGGTCTTTTTCCAGTAACAAAGGGCCATCGAGGTCGACAACTTTTGCACCCTGAGCCACAATAACCGCAGGTGCCATGGCTAAAGAAGTCGCCAGCATGCAGCCAACCATAATATCCAGGCCCTCTGCCTGAGCTGCCTGCTTCAGTGCAAGGGCTTCTGTTAAACCACCTGTCTTATCCAGTTTGATGTTAATCATGTCGTACTTGCCTATTATATCGATCAGTGAAGAGCTATCATGACAGGATTCATCTGCACACAGCGGGATCGGCCGATCCAGTGTTTTTAATGCATCATCTTTGCCAGCCGGTAAAGGTTGCTCGATCATTTCGACACCCAGTGAATATAACTCAGACACGATCTGTTGATATGTTTCCACCGTCCAGCCTTCATTGGCATCTACAATAAGTCGGGCATCTGGAGAACCTTCTCGCACCGCTGTTACCCGTTCAACATCACCGGCTCCGGCGAGTTTAAGCTTGAGCATAGGGTAATGAGCATTGTCGATAGCTGCTAAATGCATTTTTTCAGGGGTATCAAGTGATAGTGTATAGGCGGTCATTTGTGCAGTTAGTGAGTCGATTCCAGCTAGTGACGCAGCGCTGCATCGGGATTTTTTAGCCAGTAGATCCCACATGGCGCAATCAACGGCATTTCTTGCAGCCCCGGCAGGCATTAGAGTCTGTAGTTCAGCCAGTTCAAGACCCTGCTCTATCGCTGGCTGGAAAGAATAGATGGTCTCAATCACAGATGCACAGGATTCACCGTATCGGGCATAAGGTACGCACTCGCCATGCCCTCGATATTGCCCGTCTGTGAGTTCAACCACCACCACATCGACCTGTGTTTTACTTCCACGAGAAATCGTAAAGCTGCCACGGATTGGCCAGGATTCAGATTTTATAGCAAGTTTTAGCATTAGCTAAAGGCTACTCCAATACTATCCACCAGGCGCGAAACACCCTGACGCACAGGATCTACAGTCACTAGACCCGTTTTCTGTTCGGTCTGTTTCAGATAGGATTCAGCCGCCTCGGGATCCAGTTTTGAGGTATTCACTGAAATGCCGACAAATTTTGCATTCGGGTTCGTTAATTTAGCGGCCGCTAGCGATGTCTCCATACACAATTGCAGTTCAGGTAAGGAAAACGTGGGAAGTCCTCGCATATGAGTGCGAGTCGGTTCGTGGCATAGTACCAGTGCATCGGGCTGCGAACCGTGTATCAAACCTAGGGTAACGCCGGCAAATGACGGGTGAAACAGTGAACCCTGGCCTTCGATGATGTCCCAGTGGTCATCGCTGTTATCGGGCGAGAGGGTTTCCACAGCACCGGAGATAAAATCGGCTACCACGGCATCAATCGATACCCCTTTGCCGGTAATTAAAATGCCGGTCTGACCGGTGGCGCGGAAATCGGCATTTAAACCCCGACTGCGCATTTCTTTCTCAATCGCCAGAGCAGTGTACATTTTTCCGCAGGAGCAATCGGTTCCAACAGGTAATAAACGTTTCCCGGAACGTTTTACTCCGGCAGCGACTGGAAAGTTATCCGTTGGATGGCGTACATCAAATAACTGTCTGCCCAGTTTTTCGGCATCCACTTTGAGTATAGCGTTATCGGCCAGTTTATTGTGCAGTCCGGCCGCCAGATCCATCCCTTGAGCCAGCGCATCACGCAATATGCTAATCCATGATTCTGAGATAACACCGCCCCGGTTCGCCACCCCTATCACCAACGTTTTGGCACCTGCCTCAATTGATTCGGCGATAGTCATGTCCCGCAATCCCAAATCGGCATGACAGCCTTCCATCCTGAATTGACCGATAGCGTTTTCGGGGCGCCAGTCGCAAATACCCTGGGCAACTTTTGCGGCCAGAGGGTCGGCTGCATCGCCGAGAAACAGCAGATAAGGAGTCTGAATATTCATTGAAGAATTCTACCTTCGTGATAGTTATTTAGGATAATAAAACCGACTCTAATAAAGGGATACCAGAATCAACATGCAGCCATGGTAAGTTATATGTCGAAAAATGTGATTGCAAATATGACTGATAAAAGTATGTTTTTTGCAAAATAATTCTAAAATTGAATAGTTAAACCACATATAATTCTAAATATGATATTAGATACAACAGATCGTAAGATTTTAAACTGCCTACAGTCGAATGGTCGCATGACAAATGCTGAACTGGCTGAAAACATAAATCTTTCTCCCTCTGCCTGTTTACGGCGCGTACAGAAGCTGGAGGAAAACGAGGTGATTGACCATTATGCCATGCTAGTTAATCAGGAAGCAGTTGGTAAACCCACCAATGTTTTTGTCATCATCAGTCTGAATAGTCAGGGTGAAGAATCACTGGATGCCTTTGAAGACGCCATAAAAACCTGTCCGGAGATCATGGAGTGTTTTTTGATGTCGGGTGACTCTGACTATTTAATTCGTGTAGTGGCGGTAGACACTCAGGATTATGAGCGTATCCATAAGCAACACCTTGCTCGTTTACCGGGCGTTTCACGAATTCAGTCAAATTTCGCACTCAGAACCATCTGTAAAAAAACAGCAATAGCGGTATAAATAAGGGGTGATGCACTTAGAAGTCGCCAGGCCGTGGAATATGTTCACTATATAGCCCTTTGTAAAGTCAGAATGCTAAAGAATATATCGATAGACTCGATTCTCCAATGAAAGAAATATCTAAGGAGTTACGAAGAATAGTCATAGCATTTTACCCTCAGTTAAACCTGTAAATCTATTTTTGAGTGTTCCGACGCTAGTTCGCCTTAGTCAGAAAATATTCCACAACAGGTTAGCGGCAAGCAATACAAAAACAATGCTCACCGCACGGTTTAATATAATGCGTCGACGAGCCGATTGATTAAGGCGCTCACTATAACGCCCTGCTAACAACGCTATTCCGCCAAAAACCAGTACGGTTGACAGAATGAAAGTAAATCCCAGTAACATCACCTGCAGTGTGACTGAACCATAAGATACATCGATAAACTGCGGTAAAAAAGCCAGGAAAAACAATACTACTTTAGGATTAGCAGCATTCATGATGATGCCCCGACGATACAACTGGCCCGCAGATAACTGTGTTTGAGATTTTGCCGACTCAGCATGACCATCATCCCGCCAGCTCAATCCTGCAAGGTATAACAAATACAGTACTCCAACTACCTTGATCAGCCCCAGCAACTGTTCAGAAGCAGCAATCAGGGCAGCCAGACCCAGTGCAACCAGAGAAGTATGGAATATCAGGCCTGTACACAAACCCAGCACAACCAGTAATCCGGCACGACTACCGAACACCAGTGACTGTGATAATACAAATAAATTATCGGGGCCCGGGATCAGCCCCAAAAGTAAGGATGTAGAGAAAAATAATATCAGTAAGTCTAAGGGCATTATTGATTGATAAGACCACTTAAGATTCGCATCGCATCTGCCCAGAAAATGAATAGTGCAACCGTTAGTACAGCGAACAAAAGTAACAGCGGCAATAGAATTTTTGCTGATTTTCTCTCAATCTGTATCTGCTGATCAATTTCAGCTACCTGATGTTGAATATCTTTCATCACTTTTTTTGCCACACGTTTTTTAACCTTGTAATTAACTGTGGGCTGGATATCGTGATCTGTTTGAATGTTTGGCATAATACTCCTATAAACCTGGAAAATGCAGTTGAGCGAGAAGAAATGCGTAGCAGATTGATTGCATCAGCGGCATCAGAATGTCACTTATCCCTGGTGCGTAGAATTTCATGATTCAACTGCTTTTTCCAGGCTCAAGTTTACAATTAACACTGTTTAATAAATTTTCTTTTCCCATAAATACACTAGTGTAAAAACTTTAGCCCAACAATAAAAATATTATAGAAACCACTAATGAATCAAAATTATTTATATGAAGCTTGCGGATTTTGCCCTTACTGTAGTGAGTCAATCTCGCTTTTGATCGATACTTCAATCCAGCATCAGCAATATATTGAAGATTGTGAAGTTTGCTGTCGCCCGATCACAGTTAATATAGACTGGACCGATGAAGACAACTATGAACTCAGTTTATTGCAGGAAGACGATATCAGCTGTGGTTAATAGTCGATTATAGACTAGTTAAAAGCGATAAACATAGCCGAGAAACAGGTCATACTGAATCTGATCATTTAATTCTGGCAAATCAAAATTTGAATACTCCATACCAAAACTTCCTTCAAAACTGATTTTTTTATTCGGTTTATAGGTTAGCTTTATACCAGGTTTAAATATGTACTGATCTAAATTAGAGGTTTTACTTTGTCGGTAATCCAGCTGTAATCGAGGGTCAAAGCGAAAACCTTTTGACCCTGGTATACGAGAACGGGCTCTCAGCGAAACAGTTTTAGATGATGAAGTGTCAGACAGCCTGAACCCGAAAGTAGTATAGTCATCCTTACTAAACAGGCTTTTCACACTATAATCACCCGCAAAGTTGATATCATCAGTGGCTGGCGTAGCCGCTACTCCGCCCGACTCTATACTATCCTCAATCGATGATAACGATAAACTCAGGTAAACCTGTCGATTATCATCAATCTGGTAATTTGATCCGATAAAAAGATTTTGACCTTTAGAGGTTCTGTCCTGTGCCAGCTGATAAATTTCTTCATCTGAAAACAATCCCTGCAATTTTTCTATAGAATCTACCGTTTGCCCCTGTAAGGCGTTCAAGGTCGTTAACAGCGGGGAATTTCTATAGTCATAAGTTAGATTAAACACCCATTTATCGGTGTACCGATAGTTAGAAATTGCCGTGATATTATTAATCTCGCTATAGAACAGATCATAGTCAAAAATTCCGTACATAAACCCCCTGTCATTACGATATTGAACCTCTGTACCGATGGCCTGACGGTCCGTTAAACCTGATATCTGCTGTTGAATAAGATAGACATCCATTTCAATTTTTTCAACGGGCTTAAAGTTGATACTGCCACCTACAAACTGTCGTTCTGTATCCACTCCATCAAAAGACGTCTGGACAGGAAAGCCGGTAAAGAGACTGTAGTTGAAATCAGCACTGGAAAGGCCTTTAAAAACAAGCCCGTCAAATCGACCCATCACACCTTTAGCTGTGCGTGACTGCCGGCCACCAATCAACTGGTAGTCAGATTCAATATTAGTGTAATTAACCATAGCCCGACTAATCCGGGAATCTGTTTCTTTGTCGATAAAATCATTAACAATGCCTGCATCGAAGCGTAAAACTAAAGTACTTGTATCCGTTTTTTTACGAGCAAAATAGTTAACATCGGTAACCAGAGAAGAATTCAATTCTTGCGTATCCAGTGTATCTATTTCAACAAAATCGTTCCGATAATATTGCGACAAAGAACCGTACATATCCCAATTATCAACTGCATCTTCAGGTTTCTTTTTAACTATCAAACTTTTAGGGTCATCACGCATAGTTGTTAAACCGGTTAATCGCATTTGTATTTTTGGTGCTAATTTACTATCCGGATATAAATCCAGAAATTCCGCATAAATGGCTACTGCCTGCGCAAATTTTCGCTGGCGTTCACGGGCTATTCCGACAAATTCCATGGCTCTTTGTTTTTGATCAATAGAACCTATTTCAATTACCTTTTCACTAACGGTAATTACGCGAGCATA